>JBLMWY010000267.1:0-3712 GCA_050257475.1 Bdellovibrio bacteriovorus | reverse complement strand
TTGGCCATTCACCGCCGTGGCGTTGTCCTCGGTGCTGATGGCGCAGGGCATGCCTCCCACCGCGAAGCTGGGGTGGGGGTTCTTGCCGCCGAAGATCGCATGGATCTTGGCGATATCCCGCTGCCACGCGAGGGCCTCCAGATAGTGGGTGACCGCCAGCAGATTGATCTCCGGTGGCAGCTTGTACTCTGGATGGCCCCAGTAGCCATTGTTGAAGATCCCGAGCTGACCCGTATCGGCGAAGGACTGCAGCTTCTGCTGGGTGGCGGCGAAATGCTCCATCGTGTTGTTGGGCCAGGCGCTGATGCAGCGCTGGATCCTGGCCGTCTCCGCCGGATCGGCGCTCAAGGCCGAGACCACATCCACCCAGTCGAGGGCGTGCAGGTGGTAGAAGTGAACCACATGGTCCTGGACGTACTGGGCCCCGTTCATGAGGTTGCGGATGATCTCCGCGTTCTCCGGGATGGCGATCTTCAGCGCATCCTCCACGGCCCGCACCGAGGCGATGCCGTGGGAGGTCGTGCAGACCCCGCAGATGCGCTGGGTGAAGGCCCAGGCGTCCCGTGGATCCCGCCCCTGCATGATCTTCTCGATGCCGCGCACCATGGTGCCGCAGCTCGAGGCGCGGGTGATGGTGCCAGTAGCGTCCAATTCGGCCTCGATGCGCAGATGCCCCTCGATGCGCGTGACCGGATCCACGACGACGATACCCATCTTGCTCCTCCAATCTTATTGCTCGTCAATGGGGGGGGCCGGGCCGCATTCACAGGCCCAGTACGATTCAATTGGCTCGAAGAATCAGCGGATCGGCGGTATCGGCGGCGCCACACAGAGACCGTCGGGATCGGGTAGGGCCCCCTCGTCCCTATAAAGGTCCCCTTTATCCCAAAAGCCGGGCTCCGAGCAACCGATGCAGCCGTGGCCTGAATACATGGGATAGCTGGTACCCTGGTTCCATTTGAGTGAGCTGCAGGCATTGCGGGTGGTCATGCCCCGGCACCCGAGGAGTGCCAGACAATAGCCCTGGCGTGCGCCTTCGTCATCGAAGGCAAGGGCGAACCGCTCGTTCTTGAAGTGGTCGATACGGCTGCAACAATCGTGCACCGTCTTGCCGTAATACACCTTCGGGCGCAGCCTATCGTCCAGCTCCGGTACCGTTCCAAAGGCGAGGAAGTGGGCGATGGTACCTGTCAGGACCTCCGGATTCGGCGGACAGCCGGGGATATTGATCAGGGGCCTAGTCGCGGTCAGTCCTCGCTGCATGAGGCCGTCAACGCCAAGCGCACCGGATGGATTCGGTCGGGCCGCGGCAAGTCCACCATAGGCGGAGCAATTGCCAACCGCCAGCACGAGCACCGCCCCGGCGACCGCCTCAGCGATGACATCCAAGGCGGAGCGACCGCCGATCGCTGACCAGAATCCGTTGTCGTTAAGGGGTATAGATCCGTCAATGACCACCACGTAGGGGATGGTCCCATCGAGCAGCACCGCGTCGCGGGACGCCTCCGCATAGACCCCCGCGGGCGCCATTAAGGTGTTGTGGTAGTCGAGCGACAGGTGACCAAGGATCAGGGTCTCCACCGTGGGCTCATAGGAGCGTAGCAGCGACTCGCTGCAACCCGTGCACTCCTGCCCCGAAAGCCAAATCACGGCCGGTCTAGGAGACGCGGCGAGGGATGCCGCGAATAAGGCGGCCTTCTGAGCCGGGAGGGCGAGGGCCGAGCTCGTGACGGCGCAGAATTTGAGGAATGCCCGTCTCGAGACGCCGCGCCTAGATAGGTACTGCTCGAGATTCTCTTTCGCTGCCATAACCCTGCCTGCTTAGATCATGTTGGCGCGAACCAAGCCCCTATGGGCGGGTCCGTCGGCCAAGATTGCATTCCTTGGGGAGAGCAAAGACGACCGAGAGTGCGTCACAGCTCCGACGCAAACCATCGACTGTGCCCTATTACGCCCGACGAGCAGGCCTAGGATTCGGAGTTGGCCCAGGGCCCCGCCGTCACGGCAAGTGTGGTGGAAAGCCAAGGCCGCAAACGTAAACCCTTGCCCAGTTCGCGCCTCACCCAGACGGGCGGATCATGACAGGCGTCGCAATTACACCATCGGCAGCCCTGGAAAGAGAGCAGGATAAACGCTGGGGCGGCGAATAACAGAAACCAGGACGGGGGCAGCATTTCCTGTCCCGTTTCGCCTTTAAGCGGCATTGGTTCACATTGATGATGGACGATGGGCGCCAGTGCGCATTCGCCATTGGTCCCACCACTATGCAACGGCTATCGGCCTCGGCGCGCTCCCCGTGTGGAGCTCCAGGGCAGGCCGGGGCAGCGTAGGCTGAAGCGCGCGAGACGAGTAGAAGCGACCGGCCTGGGATGGCTCGCACCAATTCGGCCCCCGAAGAGACTTCCCTGCTCGATCCTGGGGCAGTCAGCCGTGAGGCGCACGGACCTCGCGCGATGCCCACCCGAGGCGGGGTGGAGCTACACCTGGATTTCGCTTTCGCCCGCCAAACCCCGTCCGGTCGGGAGGCGACCGAGACAGGGTCACTCAGGGATTGGAATGAAATGTGCTCGTTCTCACGCAGTCATCCCAGTGTCAGTAAGCAGCCGCACCATGCTGAGGCAGATGCAGTCCAACGGCGCGAGCCAACTTCAGGGGTCCTTCGCGGGACCCGCCAACCCTGCCATGGCCTATCACGAGTTCTACCGGGACGACTTTCAGCCCCGTGAGCACTACAGGCCCATGTGGGAGCACATCCAGACGGCCGGACAGCAGATCCTGGGGGCCAAGGCCCGAGAGGCCCACCTCGCGCTCCATACCGAAGGGGTCACCTTTACCGTCTACTCCAATGAGGAAGGGATTGAGCGTGTCTGGCCCTTCGACATCCTGCCGCGCATCATCACCTCGCAGGAATGGGACCTGCTGGAGGCGGGGCTCAAGCAGCGGATCCGGGCCCTGAACCTTTTCCTCAAAGACCTCTACCACGGCCAGCGCATCCTCAAGGACGGCGTCGTGCCCCCCGAGCTGATCTACCGCGGGAAGGACTTCCGCCGCGAGATCATGGACATAGATCCACCACACGACATCTACACCCATATCAGTGGGGTCGACCTGATCCGCGACGAGGCGGGGCGCTACCTGGTCCTGGAGGACAACCTGCGCACCCCCTCCGGGGTCTCCTACATGATCGAGAACCGGATCGTGGAGCGACGGATCCTGCCGGAGTTCTTCTCCCGCTATCGGGTACGTCGGGTGGAGCACTACCCCGCCCTGCTGCTCCAGGCCCTGCGCTTCCTCTCGCCGCGGGGGGCCGAGGATGCGACCATCGTGGTCCTGACCCCGGGGATCTATAACTCGGCCTATTTCGAGCACACCTTCCTCGCCAAGGAGATGGGGGTGGAGCTGGCGGAGGGCCGGGACCTGGTGTGCAAGAACGACAAGGTGTACCTGAAGACCACCCACGGGCTGCGTCGGGTGGACGTGATCTACCGGCGGGTGGACGACGACTTCCTAGACCCCCTGGTGTTCCGGCCCGAGTCCGTCCTGGGGGTGGCGGGGGTGATCCACGCCTGGAGGGCGGGCAACGTGGCCCTGGTGAACGCACCGGGCAGTGGCATCGCCGACGACAAGGCGGTCTATGCCTATGTGCCGGAGATCATCCGCTACTACCTGGGCGAGGCGCCCATCCTCCAGAACGTGCCCACCTACCAGATGA
>JBLMWY010000266.1:0-5403 GCA_050257475.1 Bdellovibrio bacteriovorus | reverse complement strand
CTGGAGATGCTGCGCGGCGGCGTGACCTGCTTCAACGACATGTACTTCTACCCGGAGGTCACGGCCCAGGCGGCGGCGGATGCGGGGATGCGGGCGGTCATCGGCATGATCCTGGTGGACTTCGCCACCGGCTACGCCGAGGACCCCCAGGCCTACATCGCCAAGGGACTGGCCCTGCACGACCGCTACCGGGGCCACCCCCTGATTCGCGTCGCCTTCGCCCCACACTCGCCCTATGCGGTCGCCGACGGGCCACTGGAGCGGGTGCGTACCCTGGCGGACGAGCTGGAGGTCCCGATCCATATCCACCTCCACGAGACAAGGGACGAGATCGTCGCCTCCCTGCGCGAGCATGGGGAGCGGCCCCTGTCGCGGCTGGACCGCCTCGGCCTAGTGGGTCCCGGCCTGGTGGCGGTGCACATGACCCAGCTCGAGGACCCGGAGATCGAGCGCCTCGCCGCCGCCGGCGCCCAGGTGGTCCATTGCCCGGAGTCGAACCTCAAGCTCGCCAGCGGCTTCTGCCCGGCCGCCCGCCTGCTTGCGGCAGGGGTCAACGTGGCCCTGGGGACAGACGGGGCGGCCAGCAACAACGACCTCAACCTGCTGGGCGAGATGCGCAGCGCCGCCCTGCTGGGCAAGGGGGTGGCGGGGTCCGCCAGCGCCCTGCCCGCTGCCCAGGCCCTGCGCATGGCCACCCTCAACGGGGCCCGGGCCCTGGGGCTAGAGTCGGAGATCGGGTCCATCGAGCCCGGCAAGTCGGCGGATCTGGTGGCCCTGGACCTGAGCGACGCCCACACCCAGCCCCTGTACCATCCCGTCTCCCAGCTCGTCTACTCGGCGGGACGCCACCAGGTGCGGCAGGTTTGGGTCCAAGGCCGTCAGGTGATCCGCGACGGCATCCCCACCACCCTGGACCCGGCGGCCATCATCGCCGCGGCCCAGGCCTGGGGGCGTCGACTCGCCGCGAGCGCCTAGTCCGCGGCGGGCGGCTCGATCGTCACCCCGGGCTCCGTCGGGGCCACCTCGGGGATGGGGCTGGGCCGGGCCGCCGGGGCGCTCAGGTCGGGTCCCGAGATCACCTCCGCCGGGGCGGCATTGAGCGCCTCGTCCGACCAGAAGCGGATGCCACTCAGGCTCGCGGCGACCCTGAGCCCGGCCTCGGTGATGCGATAGAAGGCGAGCCCCTTGCGGTACCGGGTGCCGAGCTCCGCCCGCTCGCCCCCAAGGGTGCCGCTTGCCTCGGCGCTGGCGTCAAAGCCCTCGGTGACGAAGGCGCCGAAGGCGGCCTGGTCCTCGAACAGCACTACCCATTGGGAGGCAAGGCCGCCGACACCCTTGCTGACCTCCACCCCGCCGCTGGCCATCTTCATGTAGAGGCGCCGGTCGCCATCCCGGCTCACCGCGACCCCGTAGCCGTAGGCGGCCACCACCGTCATGGACACCTGGCGGACCTCGAAGACCGCGTAGCCGAAACCCGCGTCGAACAGCAGGTGGGCCTCCGGGTCCCGGGCGAAGAGGGCGTCCAGGGTGTCGTAGGCCATCTGGTCCACCCGGGCACGGATCTCATCGGGCGTGCCGTCACGGTAAAAATGGTCGAGGGTGTCGTCGACCGCGTCCTTCCCGGCCTCCAGGCCACGCTTGGTGAGCTCCCCGCCGAGCTCCAGCCCCTTTCCCGCCCCCTCCTTCAGCACGGCGCCCCCCTTCTCGGCGCCCGACTTCACCTTGTCCCAAAGCCCCTGCCCAGTCGCCGGGGGCGCTAGGAGACCGGCCAGTAAGATGAGCAGTCCGATCCGAGCCCTTCGGGAGCGCGAGGCCAGCAGCCGGGTCTCGGGGATGGGCTCGTAGGGGGTCATGCCGGGTAAGGGGTTGAGAAGCCGGCCTACAGGATAAATTCTCCGATTCCGATTTGTCTCCCGAGGTCTCCCGCCGCCTAGGCTGGGTGAAGACACGAAGGCCAACCGATGCCATATCCCTTCCAGAATCACCGGCTGCGCGTCGCGGCCCGCGTCCTGGCCAACGGCGGCGTGGTGGCCTACCCGACGGAGGCCGTCTACGGACTCGGCTGCGACCCTTGGGACCAGGCAGCGGTGGGGCGCATCCTGGCCATCAAGGGACGGGACCAGGCCAAGGGGCTCATCCTCATCGCCGCGGACCCGATCCAGGTCCTCCCTTTCGTGGAGCCCCTGCACCCGGAGTCCATGGCCGAGATCCTAGCCTCCTGGCCCGGGCCCAACACCTGGCTCCTGCCCGCCCGACGGACCACGCCCTCCTGCCTCAGGGGGCGTTTCGACACCCTGGCGGTGCGCGTCACGGCTCATCCCCTGGCCGCCGCTCTGTGCCGAGCCTTCGGCGGGGCCATCGTCTCCACCAGTGCCAACAGGGCAGGCAAGACCCCGGCCCGCAGCGCCTTCCAGGTCCGCCGGGCCCTTGGCGAGGCGCCGGACTATATCCTCACCGGCCCCTGCGGCGGCGCGGCCCGACCCTCCACCATCCGCGACGGTCGCACGGGCCGGGTGCTGCGCGCCTGAGATGCGCGAGTTCCTGGGCCTTGCCAAAGGCAAGGTTCGACAATACCTGGACGCAAAGGCGATCACAGGACCAACGGGGGGAAGATTCATGTTCAGCGCAACAGCGACGGCGATCCGCTGGGTGGAGCAGGGGGTGGTCCCGGATGGGGTCACACGGGCCGGCATAAGGGCCTTGTTGCGCCAGCGGCTCGCCACACTCCCGGACGGCGACTGCGAGGCCGCGGCGGCCCACAAGCGGGCCTTCATCGAGAGGATGGACGCCTCCCCCATCGCCGAGGTCCCGGAGCTGGCCAACGCCCAGCACTATGAGCTGCCCCCCGATTTCTTCGTCGAGGTGCTGGGCCCCCGGCGTAAGTACAGCGCCTGCCACTGGGGCGACGGCGTCGGGACCCTGGCGGAGGCGGAGCTGGAGTCGCTTCGGATCACCGTGGACCGGGCGGGGATCGCCGATGGCATGGAGGTCCTGGAGCTCGGTTGTGGCTGGGGGGCCTTCAGCCTCTATGCGGCGGAGACCTATCCCAACTGCCGCGTCACGGCGGTCTCCAACTCCCAGGGCCAGCGCCGCTTCATCGAGTCGGAGGCGGCGCGCCTCGGGCTCGACAACCTCCAGGTCATCACCGCGGACATGAACGACTTCGCGGCGCCGGCCAGCTACGACCGCATCGTCTCCATCGAGATGTTCGAGCACATGCGCAACCACCGTGCGCTGCTCGCCCGCGTGCACGACTGGCTCAAGCCCGGCGGGCGCTTCCTGATGCACATCTTTTGTCACCGCGAGCACCCCTACGCCTTCGAGGTCGAGGGCCCGAGCGACTGGATGAGCCACTACTTCTTCTCCGGCGGCATCATGCCGAGCGACGACCTGCCGCTGCACTTCCAGGACCACTTGCGGCTGCTCCAGCACTGGCGCTGGGACGGCCGCCACTACGAGCGCACCCTGAACGCCTGGCTCGCCCAGATGGACGCGGCCAAAGAGCGCGTCTGGCCCATCCTGGAACGGACCTACGGGGAGCGGGAGGCGGCCACCTGGTGGATGCGCTGGCGGCTCTTCTTCATGGCCTGCGCCGAGCTCTTCGGCTACCGCGACGGCCAGGAGTGGTGGGTGAGCCACTACCTCTTCGAGCGGCCCATCGGGGCGAGCAACCTGGGGACCTGAGCCTCAGCGAGTCAGCCGCCCCAGCGTCTCGAGCATGGACTCCCGGCGCAGGTCCCAGACCCAGAGGCCGGCCTCGTCCGCCACGATGAGGCGGCTGAGATCGGCGTTCGCGGCGAGGTTACGCACCTCCCGCTGGTTGGGTCTGCCCAGACGCGCACACTGCCGGTCTTCGACCTCCTTGACGCACAGGACCAGTTGGCCCTCGGCGTCGCCCGAGACGAAGACTGGGTCCCCAGCCCATTGCGCGACCACCACCGCGGTCAGTCGCCGGTCATGGACCTCAGACCGGGAGCGCCTGTCCAGTCCGGGCAGCGCCCAGGCCGCGACCACCGCATCCTCCGCGCCGGAGAGCAGGAATTGGCCGGTCGGATCAAAGGTCAAGGCGGCGACGTGCTCGCCCAGGGACTCGGCTGTCTGCGCCACGGGCCCAAGCAGCTGCGTGCCCGCCACGTCCCACACCAGCAGTCGATCGAATTGCCCCCCACTCGCCAAGCGCTCCCCGCTTGGACTGTAGGCGAGGGAGAGCAAGGTCCCCGGGGCCTTTTGGGCATCGGTGACTCGCCAGTCCCCGGATTCGGAACGGGACCAGAGCCGAAGGGATCGGCCTGTCCCTGTCGCGAAGGATTGCCCGTTCGGCGCGAACGCGAGGACACAGGCCTTAGGTGGGCGCTTGGAGTCCCCCTTGGGCTCCGCGAGCACCGCCGGCGCGGTGGGCAGGCCTGGCTCCAACGCGTAGACGAGCAGCTTGCCCGCGCAGGACAGCCCCGCGAGGGTCCGGCCACCAGGGGCCAGGGCAATGCGATCCAGGCGTTCTGGGGTCTCGATCGACCCGAGGGGATGGTAGGCCTGGCCATCCCATTGCCAGCGGTGGATCTTGTCACCCATGCCCAGGGCCGCCAGTAGCCCGAGATCCGGGGTCGCGGTAACCGACGTCCAGCCGCCACCGCCGGAAGGGGTGGCTTGGATGAGTGAGGCAAGCGGATTGGTGCGGCTCAGATCCGCAAGCCAGATGGACTTGGCCCCACCCACGGCGACCCTCTGGCCCGACCCCGGGCGAAAGGCGATGCTGTAGAGCTTCTCCCCCCATCCCTCGAATCGCGTCACCCTGAGCTGGCTGTAGAAATCCTCCGGCGTTTCCGCGGCGAAGGGCAGGGACCACCGAATGAGGACCCCATCGGTGCCGACCGTCGCCAGGGTGGAGCTGTCGGCGGAGAACTCCATGTCGAGCACATTCGCGCGATGGGAGTCGTAGTAAGGAAAGCGCCGCTCCTCCCCAGGCCCGGCGTCGGACTCCAAGTCCCAGGCCCTGACGCCGCCGCGGTTGTCGCCGACGGCAACCCAGCGGCCATCCGGGCTGACCGCCAAGCCGAAGAGCGCGACCGGGGTGCCCTCGGTACCCCGGGCGAAGAAGGCGAGATCGGGCTCACGCTCCGCCTCCTCCCCGGGCAGTGGGGAGCGCCAGATGCCGACCCGACCGCCCCAATCCACCGAGACGAGGGCGCCCTCGTAAAGCCCCTCCGGGATGAATGCGAGCTGGTAGATCCAGTGCCTGTGGAATCGCGTCTGCACCGGCCCAATGGGCCTAGGATGGGCCAGATCGGCGAGGTCCCAGAGCATGATGCGCTTGTCCTTCCCGGCTGTGGCGAGCGTCAGCCCGTCGGGGCTGATGGCCGCGGCCCAGACCGCGCGCTGGTGCGCCACCCCGTCCTGGTTCAGGTT
>JBLMWY010000265.1:0-2776 GCA_050257475.1 Bdellovibrio bacteriovorus | reverse complement strand
CCCCCCCCCCCACGCCGGTGAGGTCTGCCAGTGATGTCTAGTGGCTGGGCCCGGGCTCAGGAATTGCCCGCGGGGTCGAGCGCCGGCGCCGCGACCGTCACCGGGGCCGACTGCTCGAAATAGAATCCACACTCGGCCTGGGTGACGTGCTCCGAGGGCGTACGGGGATACTTCCGGCAGCTCGGGGGGCGCAGATGATAGACGGCGCAGGTACTCAAACCCTCCGCGTCATAGCGCAGAAAGGGGCAGGGGTAAGGCAGCTTGCAGCAGGCACCACAGCGATTGCATTCCCCCCGGCGACTGGGGTCCACCGGAAGTAGAGAGGTCGCAAATCGCTTCAGCTTTCGCAGCATGGGAGAACTTTCCGGTAGAGTCATGTGTATTAGGGTCGGTGATTGGCGTTGAAGCTCACAGGCGAGAGCAGGCTCGAGCATGGCTCGCCGGGGCAGGCCGTGAATACGTCCTGGTAGGCTCCGCGGGGCTATCCCTGGCGCCGAGGGCCCCATCAAGCCGCACCCGAGCCCTACCCGCTGAGTCTCGACACTAATCGCCTTAGCGGATGCCCGCGCGCGGCTCTGGGGACTGTCCCAGCCTTGAATGGCGGCAACAATATTAGAAAAGCCTACTGATGTCACCCGGCCTTTGCAGGGGAATTCCGCAACCCCGGCTTCTGGACCCCGCCCAGGAAGAGGCGTATCGACTCCTATCCGCCCTGTGCCTGGAGCTCGCCGGCGCCTCCGGCACCGAGGCCAGGGCCGGTCTCCTGGGGCGGCTGCTCCGCCCCCGAGGCGCATCGGCACCGGTCTCGGGGATCTATCTCTGGGGCGGGGTCGGGCGGGGCAAGACCTATCTGATGGATTGGTTCTACGACGCCCTCTCCCTCGCCACCAAGCGCCGGCTCCATTTTCATCACTTCATGCGGGGCATCCATGAGGCCATGGCCGGCCTGCCCAAGCAGCCCGACCCCTTGGAGGTGGTGGCTGACCGGTGGCGCCGGGAGGTCCGTGTCCTTTGCCTCGACGAGCTCGTGGTCACCGACATTGCCGACGCCATGATCCTGCATCGGCTGCTGCACGCGCTGTTCTCCCGGGGCCTGACCCTGGTCACCACCTCCAACACGCACCCCCGGGACCTCTATCGCAACGGGCTCCAGCGGGCCCTGTTCCTGCCCGCGATCGACCTCATCGAGCGCCACACCCGGGTCTTCGAGCTCGACGGTGGCAGTGATTACCGGCTGCGCGCCCTGCAGAAGGGTGGGGTGTATTTCGACTCCGAGTCGGGGGAGGGGCAGCTCGCCGACTGCTTCGCCCGGCTCACCGGCGGACACGCGGAGACGGCGGACCGGCTCTCTCTCAACGGGCGGAGCTTTCCCGTTCGGGGCCTGGGGACCGACGTCATCTGGTTCGACTTCGAGGCCCTGTGCGGCACCCCCCGCTCGGTCTCCGACTACATCGAGATCGCCCGGGAGTACCACACCCTGCTGCTCTCCGGGGTGCCCATCCTGACCCCGAGCCGGGAGGCCGAGGCCCGCCGCTTCGTGCACCTGGTGGACGAGCTCTACGACCAGCGGGTCAAGCTGGTGCTGTGGGCCGAGGCACCCGTGGACGGGCTTTATCAAGGCGGTATCCCCCAGTTCCCCCATGAGCGCCTGCTCAGCCGGCTGACGGAGATGCAAGCGAGCGACTATCTGGCGGCGAGCCGGGGCGAGGTCCGGCTGCCGCTCCCCTGAATTCGGGGCACGCCGCCCGCAGGGGCCTGGTCCTGCCCGCCCCTTCGGGCTAGGGCTTGTAAAGCCGCGGCGCGCAACGACCTTCTCGGCATGACGGAAATCCGGCGCCCCATGACTATCCAGACCCTCGCCAACCCCAGCGTCGACCCGGAGGAGATCGCCTACTTCGAGCGGCTGGCCCATCGCTGGTGGGACACCGAGGGCCCATTCTGGCCGCTGCATCGGCTCAACGCCTTCCGAGTGGGCTACATCCGGGAGCGGATCCCCCGGGCCCTGGGTCTCGATCCGCTGGCGCCGCGCCCGCTCGCGGGGCTGCGGGTCCTCGATATCGGCTGCGGCGGGGGCATCCTGAGCGAGTCGGTGGCCCGCCTCGGGGCCGAGGTGCTGGGGGTGGACGTGACCGAGAAGAATCTGCGGGTGGCCCGGATGCACGCCGCCCAGGGCGGGCTCTCCATCGACTACCGACTCCTGAGTGTTGCGGAACTGGCCGCGTCCGGTGAGACCTATGACCTGGTGCTGAACATGGAGGTGGTTGAGCACGTGGAGGGGCTCCCGGAGTTCCTCGCCCACTGCAGCGGACTGGTCCGCCCTGGCGGTGTCATGCTGGTGGCGACCATCAACCGCACCTGGGCCGCGGCCCTGATCGCCATCTTCGGGGCCGAGGTGGTGCTGCGCTGGCTGCCTCGGGGCACCCACCACTACCGCAAGCTGGTGCGCCCGGCGCAGGTCATCGCCGGCCTCGGCGAGGGCTTCCGGTTGCTCGACCAGACCGGGGTGCGGGTCAATCCACTCACTCGGGCCTTCGGCTACACGCGCTGGATGGGCGTGAACTATATGCTGCTGCTCCAGCGAGACCCCGCCTAGGGGCATACTTCCGGTCCCTAATGCCGGAGGGGTCAGGTCGCTTTGGCCCCGGAGATGGGCCCGAACGGGCGCTCGGCCGGCAGCTCGTCGGGACAAAGCGCCCCGTGGTCCGCGGGGCTCCACCTAAGGGCCTGTCATGGGCGACAATGGGACCGGAACACCGCCGATCCGCGACTGTCTCTT
>JBLMWY010000264.1:0-6180 GCA_050257475.1 Bdellovibrio bacteriovorus | reverse complement strand
GTCCAGCCGAAGACCTCGGTGCGAAGGGAGTGGAAATCCGGGGTGGAGCGGCCTTGGCAATCGGTCCAGGTCCTACCCGGGGTCCCTCAAATGTCGGTTGGGGGCTGATCCCCGGTTCCTCTGCCAGGGCGGAGGGTGTCGCGAAAGGGCGGTGGGCGGCCAAGGATCCTGGGGCGGCTCGCCGCTGCCTCAGGCAAAACAACGGATTGCACCGTCCCCCCTCACCCCAACCCCTTATATGGACCCGTCCGGGGCGAGGGGCTTTAGAGACATCCTCTGGCAGGGGGAGGTATAGGAGGGGGGTTATCTCAGCCAGGCGCAGAGGGCGTCGATGGCCTGCATGACGTTGGGGCAATACAACGTGAGGAAATCGGCGCCGATCTCCTCGTGGGGCGGGAGCTGCTCGGCGGCCTGCAGGGCCCGGGCGCCGTCGAAATCCACATAGGCGATGCGCAGGGTGAGCTCGTCCGGGGGTCGACCGAAGGCCACACCAGGCAGTGCGGCCACCCCGGTCTCCTCGAGCATCCGCTGACACAGGGCCGCGCCGCCTTTGATGCCGCGCTCTGCCAGCCGATCACGCTGAGGGGCCAGGTTGGGGAAGAGGTAGAAGCCCCCGGCGGGCTCGGAGAGGGTCGCGCACGACACCTTCACGCGCCGCCAGATGTGGCGCCCCAGGGCCCGCAGCACGCGCCGCGACTGGTGCAGGTAGCGCTCGATCTCGGTGCCGCCCTGGAAGGCCCGCACCGCGGCGTACTGGATCGGGGCGCTGGTGGAGGTGTAGGTCTCGCTGGCGACCACCGCCATGGCGTCGAGCAGCCAGCGCAGACCCTGGGGGAACACGAAGGTGCCCAGACGCCAGCCACCCGCGCCACACCATTTGCTCAGGCCCCCGCTGATGATGGTCCCCTCCGGGTAGAAGCGGGCGATGGACACGTGCTGGCCCCGGTGATGGAGCTCCCCGTAGATCTCGTCGGAGAGGAGGATCACCCGGTGGCGCCGGGCCACCCTCGCCAAGGCCTTCAGCTCCTCGGTGTTGTAGGTGTCGCCGGTGGGATTCGACGGGTAGTTGAGGACGAGGATCCGCGGCCGGCCGGGGTCTTCCTGGCACAGTCGATCCAGCTCCTCGGGCATCAGGTGCCAGTCGTTCCCCGGTCGGGTGTCGATCCAGCGAATCCCGCGCCCGACGATCTGGGCCTGGGGGGCGTAGGACACCCAGCTCGGGGTCGGGATGACCAGATCCCCGTAGTAGACGAGCTGGAGGATGAACATCAGCTCCTTCGATCCCGGCCCCACGATCACGTCGTCGGGGCTGCGCTCGATCCCGTGCAGGTGGCGGTGATAGGCGGCCACGGCCTCACGCAGCGCGGGGAGGCCACGCACCGGGAGATAGTCCTTCTGGTGGGCGTTGGCGCGCAGCTCCTCGACGACCGGTTGGGGCACGGGGAAGGGCGACTGTCCCAGACCCAGGCGATAGACGCGCCGCCCCTCGCGGATGAGCTGGGCACTGCGCTCGTTGATCGCGAGGGTCGCGGACTCCCGCAAGCCCCGCACATTGAGGTTGAGATGGACCTCGGGGGATGAAGGCTTGTGACGCGTCATCGGGCACTCCCTGGGCTACTGCAACCGGCCGATGCGTTACCCTTGAACGGCCGATTCTCCATACCGGAGTAGTCGCGGGTGCAGCTCGCCCCCGCCGGTGCAGGACCACAGTATCACGGGAGGCCCGCGCGATGACGAATGAAAGCTACAAGGCCTTTACGCTCCACAACTTCCGCACCATCTCCCAGATGGGGCGCCTCACCGAGGCACAGCTTCGGGAGATCGAGACGGTGGGGCGGGTGCTGCCCTTCAAGACCAACAGCTTCGTGGTCGACCACCTGATCGACTGGGATAGGGTCCCCGAGGATCCCCTCTTCGTGCTGAACTTTCCCCAGCGGGAGATGCTGCTTCCTCATCACTACGAGGAGATCGCCGGGCTCGTTGCCAGCGGTGCCGACGAGGCGACCCTGAAGGAGGCGGCGAATCGCATCCGCATGGAGCTGAACCCGCACCCGGCGGGGCAGATGAGCCACAACGTCCCGACCCTCGAGGGCGAGGAGCTGGACGGCATCCAGCACAAGTACCGCGAGACGGTGCTCTTCTTCCCGAGCCAGGGGCAGACCTGTCACGCCTACTGCTCCTTCTGCTTCCGCTGGCCCCAGTTCGTGGGTCTCTCCGAGCTCAGGTTCGCCTCCCGGGAGATCGAGCGCCTGATCGCCTACCTGCAGTCCAACCCCCAGATCTCGGACGTGCTGTTCACGGGCGGCGACCCCCTGGTGATGTCCGCCGCCAACCTGGCCGCCTACATCGAGCCGCTGCTGGCGGCGGGCATCCCCAGCCTACGGCGCATCCGCATCGGAACCAAGGCCCTTTCCTATTGGCCCTATCGGTTCCTCACGGACAAGGACGCCGACGAGCTGCTGGCCCTGTTTCGCCGCATCCCCGCCGCGGGCCTGCATCTGGCCGTCATGGCCCACTTCAACCACCCGCGGGAGCTGGAGCCGGAGCCGGTCCGCCAGGCCGTCGCGGCGGTGCGCGCGACCGGCGCCGAGATCCGTACCCAGTCGCCGCTGCTCGCGCATATCAACGACGACCCCGAGCTGTGGCGGGAGATGTGGGGCCGCCAGGTGGACCTGGGGTGCATCCCCTATTACATGTTCGTCGCCCGCGACACCGGCGCCCAGCACTATTTCGGGGTGCCGCTGGTACGCGCCTGGGAGATCTTCCGGGAGGCCTATCAGAAGGCAAGCGGTCTCTGCCGCACCGTGCGCGGACCGAGCATGTCCGCCAATCCCGGCAAGGCACAGGTGCTGGGTGTCAGCGAGGTCAACGGGGAGCGGGTCCTCGTGATGCGCTTCATCCAGGGCAGGAACCCGGACTGGGTGCACCGCCCCTTCTTTGCCCGCTACGACGAGAAGGCAACCTGGCTCCGCGACCTCAAGCCGGCCTTCGGCGAGGCGCGCTTCTTCTTCGAGGACGAGCTCGAGCAGTTCTACCGCGAGAGCCTCCAGACCCTGACGGCCGACGACTTCGAGTGAGGCCCACGCGGGGGAGCACCGGAGTCGCTACCGCCACGAATGGGTCACGCGTACACTCAAGCGCAAGCACCGTATCCCGGTTGACGCCCTGTCCGGCATCGCCGCCGTGGACCGGGCCTTTCGGAAGGAGCACCCGGAGCCTGGTCTGGGTATCGGGGCGGGCGGCCCCCCTGAGCGCCCACGGAAACAAACGAGAAGAGCCATGATCGATATACGCTACCAACCTGACGACCTTGTGATCACCATCCCCAGGCGGTTGGCCTCGTCCGCCTACGTTCAGGAGTTCCTGGAGCGGGTGAGAGTCGACGCCATCCTCGCCGCGAGCGAGGCAACCGAAGAGCAGATCCGGGCGCTTGCAGATCAGACGGACGCCGACTGGTGGGCGGCGAACCGCGACAAGTTCACCGGCGGAGACCCGGATCGAGCGCAGTTGTCGTCGATACGAATATCCTGTTCTCGATGCTCCTCGGCAAACAAGGTCGGATGAGGGACGTCCTTTTCAATACCAAGGATGTCCGCTTCTAATGTTGCCGCTTCTCGATCGTCGAGCTGTTCAAGCACAAGCTGCTTGCCATCTCGAAGCTCGACGAACCCGATTTATTGGAGGCCCTGAATGTCATACTCACGAGGCTTTCCTTCTACGACGAGCTGTCGCTCTCGCGGAGCAGCATGCGAAAGGCGCTCGAGCTCTGCACTGGACTCGATGAGAAGGATTCACCGTTCGTAGCCCTCGCGATAGAGCTGAATGCATTCTTGTGGACTGGCGATAAGGAGCTGCAACGTGGTCTCACAGCAAAGGGGTTCGATCGGTTCTTCGTCCCGAGTTGATGGAACCGTCGACCGTCCTCGACCGCCTGCCGGATTCGAGGACGACGGCGTCCTCAATGCATGGAAGGCCCTCTTCAAGCACATTCAGTCGCTCCACCAGACCGCATCGATCAGCGACGGGGACATCGCCGAGGAGATCGCCGCCTACCGGTGCGACGAAGCCTCTAGGGATCCTTCAGAGAGGGGCGACCAATGAAGGTCAAGGCCGTCCCCAGCAGTTGGATCCAGTCCAAGGGTCGGCGGCTCGACGCCCCCAAGGAACCCCTCAAGGACCTGACCGCCAACGACTTCGAGTAAGGGCACCCGTGGCGGGGCGCCTCACTTCGCCGCCGTCATTCAGTGATCGGCTGACGGCAGATCCAGGGGCCGCCACCTGATCCATCCTTCCCGGAGGTCCAGTTGAGCCACGACGCGATCGTCCTGGTCGCCGCCGTTGCGGTGCTCGCCGCCGCCAGCCAATGGGTGGCCTGGCGCCTGCGCCTGCCCGCCATCCTGCCGCTCCTGCTCACCGGCATCCTGGTCGGTCCGGTGGCGGGTTGGCTGGACCCGAACACCCTGCTCGGCCCGTTGCTCTTCCCCTTCGTGTCCCTCGCGGTCGCGGTGATCCTCTTCGAGGGCAGTCTGACCCTGCGCTTCTCGGAGATCCGGGGGCTGGAGCAGGTGGTGCGCCGATTCGTGACCGGCGGCGTCCTGCTGACCTGGGCCGTGGCCGCACTGGCCGCGCGGCTCCTCACCGGTCTTCAATGGGAGCTGGCCGCCCTGTTCGGGGCCATCATGGTGGTCACCGGTCCGACCGTGATCGTGCCCTTGCTGCGGACGGTGCGTCCCTCGGCCCGGGTGGCCGGCATCCTGCGCTGGGAAGGCATCGTCATCGATCCCATTGGGGCCCTGCTCGCGGTCCTCGTCTTGGAGCTGGTGGTCGCCTTGGGGCCAGGCAGCGCCCTGGCGGCCGCGGCGAT
The DNA here is from genome assembly GCA_050257475.1 of Bdellovibrio bacteriovorus. Taxonomy (GTDB): domain Bacteria; phylum Pseudomonadota; class Gammaproteobacteria; order Chromatiales; family Chromatiaceae; genus Thiodictyon. The sequence continues at coordinate 1,316 of JBLMWY010000264.1, read as the reverse complement.
GACCTTTGTGCAGACCGTTGCGGTGGGCGTGGCGGTGGGGCTCGCGAGCGGATACGCACTGGGGGAAGCCCTCAGGCGCGACTGGCTGCCCGTCTACCTCTTCAACGCGACGACCCTCGCCGCCGTCGTCTGCGCCTTCACCCTGGCCGACGCCCTGGCCGAGGAGTCGGGCCTGCTCGCGGTGACGGTGATGGGGATCTACCTGGGCAACCGCAAAGGGGTGCCTAACGAGGAGATCCTGGAGTTCAAGGAGAGCCTGTCACTGCTGCTGATCTCGGTGCTCTTCATCCTGCTGGCCGCGCGCCTCGACCTGGCGGGTCTCCAGGCCCTCGGCTGGGGGGCGGTCGGTGTCTTCCTGGTCATCCAGCTCCTCGCCCGCCCGCTGACGGTGCTCTATGGCACCTGGGGTTCAACGCTCTCCTGGCCTGAACGCGCCCTGCTCGCGTGGATCGCCCCACGCGGCATCGTTGCGGCGGCGGTCAGCGCGCTCTTCGCCCTGAAGCTCGAGCAGCGCGGCTTCGAGCAGGCCGGCCTGTTGGTGCCACTCGCCTTCGGGGTCATCCTCGGCACGGTCGTCCTGCAGAGCCTGACCGCGGGGCCACTCGCCCGCCTCCTGCGGGTCCGGGAACCCGAGCCCGAGGGCTTCCTCATCGTGGGGGCCAACCCGGTCGCACGCGCCCTGGGCCAGGCGCTGGACCGGGAAAAGATCGCGGTCCTGCTGTGCGACACCCTGTGGGACAACCTCAAACGGGCGCGTATGGCGGGACTCAAGACCTACTATGGCAACCCCTTGTCCGAGCACGCGGAGCTCTACCTCGACACCACGGGTCTTGGCCGGCTCCTGGCCGTGACCCCAGATGCCCACCTCAACGCCTTGGCCTGCAGCCGCTACCGGGGCGTGTTCGGCCCCCAGGGGGTATTCGCGCTCCGGGTCGCCGGACCCCAGTCAGACAGCGGCCGACGGGAAACGGCGCCGGCGGGGCGAATCGCGTTCGGCAAGGACGCGAGCTACCTGGACCTCTCGCGGCGCCTCCACCTAGGCGCCGAGATTCGGCGCACCACCCTCTCGGAGAGCTTCACCCTCGAGGACTTCCGGGCCCTGCACGGCGAGCAGGCCATCCCGCTCTTTGCCTGCGATCCGAAGGGCCGCGTAGAGGTCTTCAGTGCCGAAAGACCTCCCGAGCCGGCCGCGGGGTGGACGATCCTGGCCCTGATCGACCCGGATTCCGCGTCCCAGTCCAGTCCCACCGGAGGAGAGGAAGCGATACAAGGGCGCCCTCAACCCCGATCCGCCCCCGGTGAGCCCAGGGGCGGAT
>JBLMWY010000263.1:0-10822 GCA_050257475.1 Bdellovibrio bacteriovorus | reverse complement strand
CAGAAGTGAAACGGTGCATCGCCGATGATAGTGTGGGGCCTCCCCATGCGAAAGTAGGTCACCGCCAGGGCCCTACACCCCCCAAAACCCCGCTGACAAACACAGCGGGGTTTTGCTTTTGCGCCCGGGTCTGAGAAACTTAAGGCCCTCCCTAGGCGTTACCCCGCTCGAGACACCCCGATGCCCCAGTATCGCTCCCGCACCACCACCCACGGCCGTAACATGGCCGGCGCCCGCGCCCTTTGGCGCGCCACCGGAATGACGGACGCGGATTTCGACAAGCCCATCGTGGCGGTGGCCAATTCCTTCACTCAGTTCGTCCCCGGCCATGTGCATCTCAAGGAGCTGGGTCAGCTCGTGGCACGAGAGATCGAGGCCGCCGGGGGGGTGGCCAAGGAGTTCAACACCATCGCAGTGGATGACGGGATTGCCATGGGTCACGGGGGGATGCTCTATTCGCTGCCCTCCCGGGACATCATTGCCGACTCCGTAGAGTACATGGTCAACGCCCACTGCGCGGATGCCCTGGTGTGCATCTCCAATTGCGACAAGATTACGCCTGGAATGCTGATGGCGGCCCTTCGCCTCAACATCCCCACAGTCTTTGTCTCAGGCGGACCCATGGAGGCGGGCAAGGTGATCCGGGGTGGGTCCGAGCTGCATCTGGACCTCGTCGATGCCATGGTGGTAGCCGCCGACGCCCGCGAGGACGACGCCACGGTCGCTGAATACGAGCGCTCCGCCTGCCCCACCTGCGGCTCATGCTCCGGCATGTTCACGGCAAACTCCATGAATTGCCTGACGGAGGCCCTGGGTCTCAGCCTCCCCGGCAACGGTTCCCTGCTTGCCACCCATGCGGGACGCAAGGACCTGTTCCTGGAGGCGGGCGCCTTGGTGGTCGAGCTCGCCCGGCGCTGGTACGAGCAGGAGGACGCCCGAGTGCTGCCCCGCTCCGTCGCCTGCCGCGAAGCCTTCGAGAACGCCATGAGCCTAGACATTGCCATGGGCGGCTCCACCAACACCGTCCTGCACCTGTTGGCCGCCGCCTACGAGGCGGGAGTGTCCTTCACCATGGCGGATATCGACCGCCTGAGCCGACGGGTGCCGAACCTGTGCAAGGTGGCCCCCGCCACTCAGAAATACCACATGGAGGATGTCCATAGGGCGGGGGGCGTCGTGGCCATCCTGGGGGAGCTGGACCGGGCCGGGCTCATCCATCGCGAGGTTCCGACGGTTCACAGCAGCACCCTCGGCGAAGCCCTGAAGCGCTGGGACGTGGCCCGCGATCCGGATGTCAGGGCCCGCACGCGCTATCTCGCGGCCCCGGGCGGGATACCGACTCAGGTCGCCTTCAGTCAGTCCAATCACTGGCCCGACCTTGACCTGGACCGGGCGCAAGGCTGTATCCGCGACCTGGAGCATGCCTACTCGCGCGACGGTGGTCTCGCCGTGTTGTTCGGAAACATCGCGCCGGATGGCTGCATTGTGAAGACCGCCGGCGTAGACGTGAGCATGTTCGAGGCGGAAGAGCTGCGCTACACCACCAGCGTGCCCACCTCGCTGATCCGGGTCTTCGCCGGGCCCGCGCGCGTCTTCGAGAGTCAGGAGGCGGCGGTCGAGGCGATCCTTGGGGGCCGAGTGCTGTCCGGGGACGTGGTCGTGATCCGCTACGAGGGTCCCAAGGGCGGGCCAGGGATGCAGGAGATGCTCTATCCCACCAGCTATCTCAAGTCCAAGGGGCTGGGCAAGGCCTGTGCATTGATCACCGACGGGCGCTTCTCAGGCGGCACCTCGGGGCTCTCCATTGGCCATGTCTCGCCGGAGGCCGCCGAGGGGGGGGCCATTGGCCTGGTGGAGGATGGGGACGAGATCGAGATTGACATCCCGAATCGAGCCATCCGGCTGCGCGTCTCGGACGAGGAGCTCGCCGCGCGGCGCACTCGCATGGAGTCTCTGGGCGACCGGGCCTGGAAGCCGGTCGATCGGGTGCGGGCCGTCTCGGCGGCTCTGCGGGCCTACGCGGCACTCACCACCAGCGCCGCCCGAGGGGCGGTGAGGGACTTGTCTCAGCTCGACTGAGCCCGCGATAGAGTCCCTGGCTCTCGCGCCTAGAGGCCTCCCCAGGGGTTCTTGCGGCGCCCGAGGCGCAGGTGGGGAAGGAGCAGGCCCATCAGTACCCCGCCCCCCAGGACCCCGGCCCCGATCAGGAACCAGCGCTGGGTGGTCTGGTTCTTTAGGTCCCGATACTGCTGCTCCAGGTCGGCGCGGGCCCGCGTGAGCTCGGCCACCTGCACGCGCAGGCGCTCGCGGTCGCTCGTTATGTCGAGCACATTGGCCGAGGCATGTCGGATCGTGGCGAGCTCCTGCTCCCGCTGCTGCTTTTCACGCTCCAGGGTGGCGAAGCGCTCCCGGAGCTCTGCATGGCTTTCCTGAAGGCTGGCAAGCTCCGCGGTCAGGGCGTCCGGCTTCTGCCGCAGGGCCGCCAACCGTTCCTCAACCTCGGCCAGGCGGCTGCGGGCGGCGGGCTCCTCCATCAGCTCTTGAGCGAGCACGAACCCGACGGTGCCATCCTGAATGCGCACCCGGGCATAGTTGGTGGACTTGTTGACGCCGAGCACTTCCACTGGTGTGCCGCTCGGCAGCATGCGGAGGATCTTGTAACGGGTGCTCTCGCCAGCGCGCAGGGTCACTTCGAGGCGATCCGTCACATAGCGTGTCTCGGCACGGATGGCGGCGGGAAGGATGGAGGTGGCGCCGAGGGCGAAGGATAGGACGGCGCTGGCGAACAAGCGATGGGGCAATGGCACGAGTCTACCTTCGGTGGCTGGCGCAGGCCCCCACAATGTAGAAAGGACGGGACGGCATCACCTGCAGCGGGCTTCTTGGCTCGCTCAGGAACCCGGCACCAGCAGGAACTCCAGAAGGGCCTTTTGGGCGTGCAGCCGGTTCTCCGCCTCGTCCCACACCACCGACTGGGGGCCATCGATGACGCTCGCCGCCACCTCCTCCCCTCGGTGGGCCGGGAGACAGTGCATGAAGAGTGCCTGGGGCGCGGCGCGGGACATGACAGCGTCCGAGACCTGATAGGGGGCGAACACAGCCCGGCGCTCGGATTGCTCCTCCTCCTGCCCCATGCTGGCCCACACATCGGTGGCCACCAGGTCCGCCCCTTCGGCGGCCTGGAGCGGATCGGACAGAACGGTGAAGCGCCCAGGATCCGAGGCCAGCAGCCCCTGGTCGGGCTCGAACCTCGGGGGGCAGGCGATCCTCAGCTCGAAGTCCAGGAGCCGGGCGGCCTCCATGTAAGACTGACACATATTGTTTCCGTCGCCGATCCAGGCGACCCGCCGTCCGCGGATGTCCCCCCGATGCTCCCAGAAGGTCTGCATGTCCGCCAACAGTTGGCAGGGGTGCAGTCGGTCCGACAGTCCATTGATAACAGGCACCCGGGAGTGGGCGGCGAAGCGCTCCACCGTCTCCTGGCTAAAGGTGCGGATCATCACTGCGTCCACCATGCGCGAGAGAACCCGGGCGCTGTCCTCGATGGGCTCGCCCCGTCCGAGCTGAGTGTCCCGGGGGGACAGGAAGAGGGCGTGACCTCCGAGCTGGGCCATACCGACCTCGAAGGAGACCCGGGTGCGGGTGGAAGATTTCTCGAAGATCATCGCCAGGGTGCGGTGGCGAAGCGGCAGATACTCCTCGCCTCGGCGCAGCATCGCCTTGAGCTCGATGGCCCGTCGGATCAGCGTCCTGGTCTCGTCGGCGCTGAGATCGAGCAGTGACAGCAGGTGCCGGCAGGCGTTGCGGGGTGAGGGCATGGGGCGACCACTCTCCTTCGGGGGTCTAGCGCGTCGCCAGGAACCGGATGATCAGCGCGCTCAGTGTTTCGGCGATGAGCTGCGTCTGAGGCTCCTGGAGGATGAGGGGGGGCAGCAGGCGCACCACTCGCTCGGCCGTCACATTGATCAGCAGTCCCTCAGCGAGGGCCATCCCGACCAGGTCCCCGCAGGCTCGGTCGAGCTCGATTCCGACCATCAGGCCGCGTCCGCGAATCGCCACCACCCCGGGGATGTGACCGAGGTTCTCCCGCAGGGCCCCTAACAGTCGATTGCCCTGGTGGACCGCGTTGGTCACCAGGTCCTCGGCGGCGACGGTCTCCAGCACGGCGCGTGCCGCGCGGCAGGCCAGGGGATTGCCGCCGAAGGTGGAGCCATGGGTCCCGGGGGCGAACACCTCTGCGGCCACCCCTCGCGCCACGCAGGCGCCGATGGGCACCCCATTGCCCAGCCCCTTGGCCAGGGTGATGACATCCGGGGTGATGCCGGAGTGCTGGAAGGCGAACATCCGCCCGGTCCGCCCGATTCCGGTCTGGATCTCATCGCAGATGAGCAGCCAAGCCTCCCGGTCGCAGATGGCGCGCAGGCCGGGTAGATAGTCGTCCGACGGGATGTTGACCCCGCCCTCGCCTTGGATCGGCTCTACCAGGACGGCAACGATGTTCTTGCGGTTGGCCGCCGCGGTCTGCACCGCGCCCAAGTCGTTATACGGGACCCGCACGAAACCCTGGACAAGAGGCTCGAAACCGGCCTGCACCTTACGGTTTCCGGTGGCGGTGAGGGTGGCCAGGGTGCGGCCATGGAAGCTGTTCTCCGCCACCAGGATGGCCGGATTCTCGATCCCGCGTCGGTGGGCGTGCAGGCGCGCCAATTTGATGGCGGCCTCGTTGGCCTCGGCCCCGGAGTTGGCGAAGAAGACACGGTCCATGCCGGCCAGCGCGGTGACCAGGGCCCCCAGGCGCTCCTGTTCGCCGATGCGGTAGATGTTGGAGGTGTGAATCAAGAGGCCCGCCTGCTCGCACAGGGCGGCGCTCAGGGCCGGGTGGGCATGCCCTAAACCACAGACGGCCACCCCGGCGAGGGCGTCCAGGTAGCGTCTACCCTGATCATCCCAGAGCCAGACACCCTCGCCCCGCTCGAAGAGCACGGGCAGCCGTTTGTAGGTCGACATCAAGACATCGGTCATGGCGCTGGTCCCGATGGGTCCTTTGTGCGGCTCCAAAAAGCAAAAAGGCGGTTCCACCGCACGGGAAACCGCCTCGGAGACTAAGGCGAAGATCGGAAAGATAACGCCAATGCCGTGGCCGGCACAAGCGCTCGGATTGCCTGTAGCTGTCCCTTGCGACGAGGCGCATGCGAAGCGTCACGACCGCGAGGGGCCCGCCCTTGCTGTGGCATCATCGCGCCGGGCGGCCCCGCAAGCCCGGGGTCTGGCGGCGAGCCATGCCGACGAGTAACACCCTGCACGAGTACCTGATCGAGTCCATCGTCCGTCTTCCCGGTTGGGGAGATGCGGATATCCGGCGCGCCCGTTTCTCCGACCTCGCCTGGGGGCTGGGGTGCCGGGAAGGGCTAGAGGGCCTGGAATCGCCGCAAGAGGCGGCGGTCTCCCTCGTGGATCTAGCCCTGGCTTCCGAGGTCGACGCCTCGGTGGATCGCTGGGGCGGGACCGTGCTCGGCCTCCGAGGCCTGATCGAGGATCTCCGGGAGCTCATCCCCTCGCTGGAGCTGGATCCGCTCGCGCTGCCGCTTGCTCGCGACCCCCCGGGCGACGGCTGGTGCGAGTGCCCCTATCCCGGTCTGCTGCCCCTTGAGCATTGGCAGGCGCCGATCTACTTCGGCCGCCGTGCCGAGACCCGTGCCCTGCTGCGTCGGCTGACCGATACCGGGGCGCCCCGAATCCAGCTTGTGTCTGGCGTAGCGGGTTGCGGCAAGTCATCGCTCCTGCAGGCAGGGGTCCGGGGCTGGCTTGCCACGGGGGGGCTGCCCTCGATCCCCCAGGCCGAGCGCTGGCTGGTCAGCTCCATGTTTCCGGCGGGCTATGGCGGAGACCCCTTCCTGGCCCTCACCCATGGCCTGGCGCGGGCCTTGGATCCCGCATCCCTGGACGCGCCCGGTGAGGCGGCGCTGCTCAAGGCGCAGGGTGCCGAGGCCCTGGGGAGGCTGCTCTCGCGCGTGCTGGAGGCGCGCCCTGCCAGGGTCTACTGGCTGTTGATCATCGACCAGCTCGAGGAGCTCTTCACCAGTGTCGAGTCCGACCTTGCGGACGACTTCCTGGAGATGCTGACGGCGTCGCTCGAGCAGCCGCGCCTGCGCGTGCTCGCGGCCATCCGGGCGGAGCGACTGCATCATTGGTTTGCCAGACCGGCGCTGATACCGACCGTCAACGCCGGCGGCCTCTTCATCCTTGGGTCGCCAAGCCGGCTCAGCCTGGAGCGCATGGTCCTGGGGCCGCTCTCGGTCCTTGCCCCGAGGGTGACCATCACCGTCGATACCGGCCTCATCCAAGACTTGCTCGATGACGTCCACGGGCACCCCGAGGGCCTCGCCCTGATGGCCGAGGCGCTCCAAGGGATCCATGCGCGCGACGGCTCGGGGGGGCGCCTTACCCTGAAGGCCTATCAAGAGGTGAGGCGCGACGGGCTTCGGGGCGGCCTCGCCCGTCGGGCGGAGCGCGCCCTGGCGCGTGCCGGGGAAGGGGCACGCGGGGCACTCGACGGCCTCTTCGTCCACCTTGTGCATGTGGGGGCGGATGAGCCGGCGAGGCGCCGTCGAGCCGATCTCCGCGAGCTCGTGGCCTCACCCGAGACTCACCGTCTCGTTCAATCACTCTCCGCCCAGGACATTCGCCTGGTCCGGGTACGCGCGGGTGACCGACCCACGGTTGAGCTGGCCCACGAGGCCTTGCTACAGGGCTGGCCGGCACTGCGCGACTGGATTAAACGCCGGCGCACGGCCTTAGTTGCCCGGGCCGAGGTCCAACGCGACGCCCGTGCCTGGGCCTCGACGGGTCGGTCCGCGCAGCGGCGTTGGCGCGATGAGGACCTGGGACCCGTGCGCGCCTGCCTGCGGGAGGCGGGTCTGCTCCGAGACCTGGACTCCGCGCCGGACACCGGCGATTTCCTGATCCCCGAGCGCGACTGGCTGGCCGCAGAGCTCGCCTGCGGGCGGCTGACCCTGGTGCAGCGGGAGGAGGTCGGCCTGCGGCTCGCTCAGCTCGGCGATCCCCGTCCTGGTGTCGGACTGAGGGACCGCATCCCAGCGATTCGATGGTGCGCGATACCGTCGGGGGAGGTACGGGTAGAGGGGCATGGGATCTTCCCGGTCCCGGCCTTGCGGATCTCCGCCTTTCCCGTGACCCAGGCGCAGTTCGAGTCGTTCCTCGATGCGGACGACGGATTCGGTAGGCACCATTGGTGGGAAGGGTTGTCTCGATCTGCCACGCGCGGCGACCGTCTGCCCCGCCACGGCAACTACCCCGCCACTCAAGTCTCCTGGCACGACGCGACCGCCTTCAGTCGCTGGCTGAGCGAGCGCCTTGGCTACCGAGTGCGGCTCCCTGACGAATGGGAGTGGCAATGGGCCGCCCAGAGCGCCCGCCCGGGGTTTGTCTATCCCTGGGGGCGGGACTGGCGGGATGGTCATGCGAACACCGAGGAGGCCGGTCTTGGTCGGGTCACCGCGGTCGGATTGCTCCCCCACGGCCTGAGCCTCCAGGGCGCTTACGACCTGGCGGGAAACGTCTGGGAATGGTGCCGCAATCGCTATGACCAGCCCCGGGTCACGGTCGCGGACACCTCGAGTCCTCGGGTCCTGCGCGGGGGCTCCTGGCGGGTCAACCGGGGCTTCGCCCGCGCCGATTTTCGTCTGGAGGGCTTGCCGGAGGATCGTATGGCCGGAAGTGGCTTCCGGCTGGTTTGTGAGGCCACGGGGCCCACAGGCGCCTAAGCGACCGGCGGCGAGCCATTCTCCCAGACCAGGGGCCCAAGTCGCTCCAGTAAGGTTCTCAGGTCGGCGAGCTCCGGGTAGCGTGCCGTCACCTCCGACACATAAGCCAGGGTACGTGGAATCTCGGCCAGGTAATGGGGCTTTCCGTCCCGGTGGTTCAGACGGGCGAAGATGCCGCAGGCCTTGAGATGGCGTTGCGCCCCCATGAGGTCCAGCCAGCGCAGGAAGCGCTCGGGTGCCACCTCGGGTAGGATCCCTGATTGGATCGCCAGCTGGAGATAGCCCAAGGCCCAATCGATGACGCGCTGGGGTTCCCACGCGATGTAGCAGTCTCGCAGGAGTGAGATGAGGTCGTAGGTGACAGGACCGACCACAGCATCCTGAAAGTCCAGGATTCCGGGATTGGGATCCGTCACCATGAGGTTGCGCGAATGGAAGTCCCGGTGAACGCAGACCTGGGGCTGCTCCAGGGCGTTTCCGACCAGGGTGTCACACACCCTTTCCCAGCCGGCCTGCTGCGCGGGGTCGAGCGCGATCCCCAGGTGAGCTCCCAGGAACCACTCGCGGAAGATCTCCAGCTCCCGGCGCAGGAAGGGAGCGTCATAGGCAGGAAGCCCATCCGTGGGGCCGCAGGCCTGAATGATCGCCAAGGCGCCCAGGGCATCGCCATAGAGCCGCTCGACGGTCTCTCCGTTCAGTGCCTCCAGGTAGACCCGATCTCCCAGGTCTGAGATCGCGACGAAGCCACTCGCCCGATCCTCCGCATGGATGGTGGGTGTGTGCAGGCCGATGGTCCGCAGTCGCTCGGCCAGGTCCACATAGCGGCCGGAATCTTCGAGGCCCGGCGGGGCGTCCATAATAATCAGGGTGTCGTCGCCATGGCGGGCCCGCCAGTAGCGACGGAAGCTGGCATCCGAGGAGGCAGGCTCCAGCGTGAAGGCATCCGTGCCGAGCAGGTCGCCAACCCAGCGCGTCAGTCGATCGTAGCGTTCGGTCAAGTGGGCCTCCACCGGCCGCTGGTTGAGACGGTTCGAGCCTCCGGGGTCGCGTGTCGAATTGCTGGCCCGGACGTAATATGACATGGTTGCAGCTTCGTCCGATCCCGTCCACCGGGTTCCCGGCCCGGTGTGGGGCCCGCGACCTCGATGCCAGGTGATCTAAGGGCGTCGGGAACTCCTATCCGAATTGCTAAGCGTGCGTCCGTCCCTTCGAAGTCTTCCATTGGCGCTGATCGTTCTCCTGCTCGGCTCTTCGTCCGTGCTCGGGGAGGCGCCGGCCACCCCCAGCGCCGCGGCGACGGCGCCGGATGTTGCGGCCGTACGGGAGACCGAATTCACAAAGGGCCCGTCGAGCTCCGGCCCGGGCCAGCCGGGTTCGGGGGGGACGGCCGTTACCGAGGGGGCGGGTGAGGGCGCCGATGCAGGGAAGGCGGGCCAAGGCTTACCGGATCGGCCCCCCCCCAGCCTTGGCACTCCTTTGCCTAAGCCCGCGATTCCCTCGCCACCGGCCCAGACCTCGGTGCCGGTGGGGCCTCCATCCTCCGCCGCCCCTGACCGGGTGCCGGCGGTGGCCGCCACGCCGCTGCCGCCGGCGGCTGCGGAGCAAGCCGACCTTTCCTCCCCTCCTTCGTCGCCCTTGCCGCCTCCGGCCCCTGAGGAGTGGGCGTCCCCGCTCCTGCCCACTGGAGTCGACCTGTCGCTTCAACAGGACGTTGGGGAAGCCTCGTCGCTGACGCCGCCTGCGGACGCCGCGACGCGGGGAGTATCCGAGCCCGGGACCGTGGCTGCCCAGGGGGCTTCGCGGCCACTGCGCGCTCGGGGCGACGATGCCGTTCTGTATCAGGACCTGCCCTGGGACTTTTGCGGTCCACGGATCGGGGTCACCGGTTTGGGGGGCGTCACGCAGCCCAGCATCCCCTCGGATGCCCCGGTGGATGCCATCGCCGATCAGGCGGAGTACGACCGGGTTCGGGACCTGGTGACGCTCAGGGGTGGGGTCGAGTTCACCCGCGGGGATCAGACTCTGAGGGCGGAGCGCTCCACCTACGACCGGCGCAGCGGGGGAGTGGAGGCCGAGGGCGACGTCTACTTCGAGTACGCGGGCGCCCGCCTGACCGCCGATTCGGGACGCTATTCTCTTCAGACCAAGGAGGGGGAGCTGGAGAACGTCGGCTTCCGACTCTCCGGCAACGCTAACCTGCGCGGAACCGCAGGGCACGCGGAATTGCTGGCGGGGGAGCGGACCCGCTACCGGGATGTTATCTATACGACCTGTCCGCCGGGGCGCTCGGACTGGTCTCTGCGTGCCAGCGATCTCTTGTTGGACCACGCCGACGGGATGGGCACCGCCCATCATGCCCGTATCCGCCTGGGGGGCGTGCCCGTGCTCTACAGCCCCTATCTGCGTTTCCCCATCGATGATCGGCGTCGCAGCGGATTCCTGGTCCCCAGCTTTGGCAGCTCGAGCCTCAACGGCACCGAGATCACCATCCCCTATTACTGGAACATCGCGCCCAATTACGACGCCACCTTTTATCCCCGCCTCATGAGCTCCCGCGGCCTGATGCTCGGCGCCCAGTTCCGTCACCTGGCCAGCTTCCAGAAGCTGGAGGTCAATGGCGAGGTGATTCCGAACGATTCGAAGTCCGCGGGGGATAAGACCCGCGGCGCCATTCGGATACAGCAGACTGGGCAGCTCGGTCGGCGCTGGTCCTCGATGGTCGACTATAGCTCGGTGACCGATGATCGATACCTGGCGGACTTCGGGAATCGCTTGGATCTGACCAGCCTGAGGAACCTGACCCAACGGGGGGACCTGGGCTACACGGGCGACGGCTACCGATGGCTCGTACGGGTCCAGGACTTTCAGACCATAGATCCCACGATCCCCGCACGCAGCCGGCCCTATGCGCAGATGCCCCACGGGGAGCTTTACCTGGGCCCGTCGCGCCAGTTCGAACTTGCCGATCTGGCCTTGGAGACGCGCTACGACTACTTCGATCACAGTGCCAAGGTCCACGGCAACCGACTGGTGCTTTT
>JBLMWY010000262.1:0-7834 GCA_050257475.1 Bdellovibrio bacteriovorus | reverse complement strand
CCTCGCGCAGGCGCTTGCGCACTCTGGGGTCGCTGAACAGGCCCGCCAACTGGGCGAGGAGCTGCAGGTGCTCTTCGGTTGCGCTCTCGGGCACCAGCAGGGCGAACGCCAGGTCGACCGGTTCCCCATCCATGGCATCGTAATCGACACCCTTGACTGTTGACACGAAGGCACCCACGGCCTCCCGTACCTCCTTCACTCGGGCGTGGGGCAGCGCGATGCCGTGGCCCAGGCCCGTGCTCCCGAGCCGCTCGCGCTCCAGAAGGCGCTCAAAGACTGCGTCCGGATTGAGGTCGGGGTGCTCATTTGCGAGCAGCCGGGCAAGGGCCTCCAAAAGGCGCTTCTTGCTGCTCAGCTCGAGACCGCGGGTCACGCGGGCCTCGGTGATGAAATCTGGCCGGAACATCGGCTGGGACTCCTGGGGGCGGAACTGGTACCTGGCCCCGGACCGTCGCGGCGCCGGTAATCGGTTGGGTCCCGGGGCCTGCGGCGGTCATCGGCGTTGCGTTTGTGCCGCTGTCGCGCGGCAACGCTGTGGCGCGAACACTAGCTCGGTTTGGTCTGGGGCTCAACGAAAAACACCTCGAGTGGCGGATTCTCGCCGCTCGAGGTGTCATTGGGGCCCCCGCGCCTGAGTGCGGCGTTAGGCCGTGTCAGCCTACTCGGCCTCGGTTGTACCCTTGCCGCCGTTGGCCCGGTGGCTGCTCTTCTTCTCCTTGAAGCGCAGCACTTGGCGGTCGAGCTTGTCGATGAGCGCGTCGATGGCGGCATACATGTCCTCGTGGACGGAGTCCGCGAAGACCTTGGCGCCGTTGATGTGCAGGGTCGCCTCCGCCTTCTGGGCGAGCTTCTCGACGCTCAGGATGACGTGGGCGTTGATGACGTGGTCGAAGTGTCGGGCGAGACGCTCGAATTTGTTGTCGACATAGCCCTTCAGTGCGTCAGTGACGTCGACGTGGTGACCCGTCAGGTTGATTTGCATGGTCTGCTCCTGTTGATTCACACAGCCTGGCTCCGAGCGGTCGGCTCAGGCCAGGCGCTTGCGCTCGTTCGAGGGTGGGATACCCATGGCCTCGCGGTACTTGGCGACGGTGCGTCGCGCGACATTGATGCCCTGATCCGCAAGCTCGTCGGCGATCTTGTTGTCGCTTAAAGGCTGCCGCGCGGACTCGCCGGCGATCAGCTTGCGGATCAGGGCGCGGATCGCCGTGGAGGAGCACTCGCCTCCAGAGGCGGTATTGACGTGAGACGAGAAGAAGTACTTGAACTCGAAGGTGCCGCGTGGCGTGTGCATGTACTTCTGGGTGGTGACCCGAGACACCGTCGATTCATGGAGCTCCAGGGCGTCGGCCACGTCGCGCAGGATAAGCGGCCTCATCGCCTCTTCCCCATGCTCAAAGAAACCTTGCTGGAGCTCCACGATCTTTGACGCCACCCGCAGCACCGTGTCGTTACGGCTCGCCAGGCTCTTGATGAACCACCTGGCCTCCTGCAGGTGGCTCTTCAAGGCGATGCTGTCCGCGCTCTGGTCGGCGCGCCGAATGAGGCGCGCGTAATCAGCGTTTACCCTGAGTTTAGGCGTAGATTCGGAATTCAGCTCGACCAGCCAGGCGCCCTCGCTGCGGCGCACGAAGACGTCGGGCACCACATATTCTGAGGGCGCCGGGGCGATCAAGGCGCCCGGTCTCGGGTTGAGCCCGCGGATCAGCTCCAGGGCGGCGCGGACCTCGACCTCTTCCAACTGGAGCGCGCGCATGAGGGCGGGCACGTCGTTCCGCGGTAGATGCTCGAAGCCCCGGGCGCACACGGCGATGGCGGCGTCCCGGGCGGGGAGGCTCGCCGGGAGCTGGCGCAGTTGGATCAAAAGGCATTCGCGCAGGTCCCGCGCCGCCACCCCAGGCGGGTCCAAGGACTGGACCCGGTGCACCAGGGTCTCGATCTCCTCCGCCGTGGGATCGGGCCCGTCGAAGGCGCCCGCCAGCGCGGACTCGAGCTCGCCCAGGTCGGCCCGAAGGTAACCGTCGGCATCGATGGCGTCGATGACGGCCTGGGCGATGACCTCGTCCCGGGGGCTCAGGCGGCTCAGGTTGAGCTGCCAGGCGAGATGATCGTGGAGGGTCTCGGGGCGGCTCTGCTGGGCGAAGGGGTCGAAGTCGGCTCCGTCACCGCCCCCGCCTGAGCTGGGCAGATAGTTCTCGTAGAGGTCGTCCCAGCGGGTATCGACGGGGAGCTCGTCGGGGATCTCATTGGACTCCGCATGGAGCTCCCGTTCGATGTTTGGCTCTTGGCGGCTCAGGGGGCCGTCCGGGTTGTCCGGCTCGCCTGGCTGCGACGGCGCAGACTCGCTGCCCTGGAAGGGCTCGTTTTCATCGGCCTCCTCCAGCATGTAATTGGTGTCTAGGGCCTCCTGGATCTCCTTGCGCAGCTCGATGGTGGAGAGCTGCAGCAGCTTGATCGCCTGCTGCAACTGGGGCGTCATGGTGAGATGCTGCCCGAGCCGAAGCTGAATGGACTGCTTCATGGGTCACTAGGCGCAGGGTTGTCGAGAGCAGCCGCGCCCTGGGCGTTCCCGATCTTCAGCGCGACTGAAAGTCCTCATGATGGCTGAGTCTTCACAGTCCGGGGGTGTCAGGGGTCTCGCACAGAGTTGGCGGCGACTAGGTTCTGCAATAAGGGTGCCTATCGCAACCTTAGCCTACCGCAAACGGCTTCAGGAGTGCACCAGGTCCCAGGGGCCAAGGGTCACATCGCAAAGTCCGCCCCCAGGTAAACGTCCCTGACCTGCTGATTGGCGAGCAGATCGGCGGGGCTGCCGGCAGCGATCACCGTGCCTGAGCTGATGATGTAGCCACGGTCGCAGATGTCCAGGGTCTCGCGAACATTGTGATCGGTGATGAGCACGCCGATGTTGCGATCCCTCAGGTGGGCGACGATGGACTTGATGTCCCCCACGGCGATGGGGTCCACCCCCGCGAAGGGCTCGTCGAGCAGCATCACCACCGGGTCCACCGCGAGCGCCCGGGCGATCTCCAGACGCCGGCGCTCGCCGCCCGACAGGCTCAGCGCCAGGGAGCCGCCCACATGGGCGATCCCGAGCTCTTCGAGCAGGCGCTCGCAGCGCTCGCGCTGTTGGGCGCGGCTGAGGTCGCGGCGGGTCTCCAGGATGGCGAGGATGTTGTCCCGCGCCGACAGCTTGCGGAACACGGAGGGCTCCTGAGCCAGATAGCTCAGACCCGCGCGGGCGCGGGCGTGCATGGGCAGCAGGGTGATGTCCCGTCCCTTGAGCTCGATGCGCCCCTGGTCCGCTGGGATCAGGCCGACGATGAGGTAGAAACAGGTGGTCTTGCCCGCGCCGTTGGGACCGAGCAGTCCGACCACCTCGCCGGTGTCCACCTCCACGCTCACGTCCTGGAGCACCTGGCGGCTGCGGTAGCTCTTCTTGAGCGAGCGCGCGCGCAGGGCGCTCATGGGCGGGCCTGGCCCTGATCTGAAGCGGGAGGCTGAACCGGTTGGGCCTGGGGCGGCGGCGGGTTGGCGGGAGCACCCTGGACCTGTGGACCCTCGCCCTCAGGCGTGATGGTGATCTTGACCCGCCCCGAGCCCCCGGCGCGCATCCGCTCCTGTGCGCGATCGTAGACGATGCGCTCGCTGCTCAGGCGGTCCGTTCCTTGGATCAGCAAGGCCTCTTGGGTCAGCACCAGCTCGTCCTTGACCGCATCGTAATCCATGCGCTTGGCGAAGGCCTGCACCTCGCCCTGCTCCCCATCCAACAATTGCCTGTAGGTCGCGGGCTGGCCCAAGGCGATGATGTACTTCACCCGCCGGTCGTCGTGATGGTAGACGGTCACGTGGTCGGCGGTCAGGCGCATGCTGCCCTGGTTGACCTGTACCTTGCCCACGTAGACGCTCGTGCTCTTCGACTCGTCCAGCTCCACCTGGTCCGCCTCGATGCGCATCGGCTGCTTATCGTCGTCCTTGAGGGCCCAGGCGGGGGACAGGGTCGCCACCAGGCCCAGGGCGGCCAGGATCCGGGACCCGGGCATGGTGAAGGGGCGGACGGACGCGCGCAGCCGGCGGTGGGTGCCGGGATAAGGCCCGCTTCTCTGTCTCATGGCGCTGTGACCTCTGTGGTTGGCGAAGGCGGCACCTCGGGGGCGATGAAGATGTGGGCCCGGCCGGCCAGCTCGGCCCGCATCGGCTCGGCGAACCACAGTCGTAGGCCCTTGGCGGTGAGCCAGTCTCGCTCGCTCTCGATCCGCACCGGCCGGTCGCCTTGGGCGTACTGCCGTTGCGGCCAGACGGTGAGCTCGGAGGTTTCGAGGAGGACCGGACGGCTGACTTGGGTCCCTTCCCGCTCGATCCGCACCCTGTTGCGCAGCCGGATCTCGTCGCCGCCCGCAAGCAGCAGCCCCTCGCGGGAGCTCGCGCGCCAGGGGGGGGCGTCCGCCTCGAACAGCGTCAGCCTGGGCAGGTCCAATTCGGCGAGATCCTCGTCGACAAACTGTCGAAGCTGCTGCGCCACCAACTGCCGGCTCGGCCGGCCCGTCTCATCCGTCTCGATGGCCTCGAATCCGGAGACCACGTAGTCCGGGGACCGTTGCCTTGGGAGGGCGGGTGTCTCGGTCGCCGATTGGCGCTCCAGCAGCCACCAGGCGAGGCCCCCGAGCAACGCGAAGGCTACGGCGAGGACGGTCTGTCGCGATGACCACACGGTGGCGGGGCCGGGGGCGCCAGGTTTCCGGGTCGCGTCACAGGTAACGGGTCGTGATGCGGTCCAGGTTGCCCTGGGCCTCGAGGATCAGCTCGCAGACCTCCCGCGCCGCCCCGCGGCCACCGCCGGTGCCGGTGCTCCAATGGGCATGCTGGCGTACCAGGGGGTGGGCATCGGCCACCGCGATCGCGAGCCCGACCCGGCGCATGATGGGCAGATCCACCACGTCGTCCCCCACATAGGCGACGTCCCCGTCGGCCAGCCCCAGGGTCGCCTTGAGCTCCTCATAGGCGGGGAGCTTGTCCCGGCGCCCCTGATAGACATGGGCCACACCGAGGCTCTCCATGCGGATGCGTACCACCTCGGAGCTGCGCCCGGTGATCACCGCGAGCAGCACCCCCGTCTCCTGGAGGGTCACCATGCCGTGCCCATCCCGGGAGTTGAAGGCCTTGTACTCCTGTCCGTCGTCTCCGAGGTACAGACTGCCGTCCGTCAGCACCCCATCCACGTCGAAGATGACGAGCCGAATCCTGGCGGCTCGCTCGAGAATGTCGCGCATGGTTCTTCCTCGTGGTCGATTCGCGCTTGGGTCGGATCGAGGGGCCCGGCTCCCGGGCCCCTGGGTCCCTCAGACCACCCCCGCGCGCAGCAGGTCGTGCATGTTCAGCGCCCCCACCGGACGCCCCTCCGTGTCCACCACCAGGAGCCCGTTGATCGAGCGGGACTCCATCAGATGCAGGGCGCTGGCCGCCAGGTCAGTGGCCGCGACGGTGACGCAGCCACGCGTCATCACCTGATCGACCACGCTGCCGTGGACGTCGATTCCCTTGTCCAGGGCCCGTCGCAGATCCCCGTCGGTGAAGATCCCGACCAGCCGATCGGTGCTGTCCACGACGGCGCTCATCCCGAGCCCCTTGCGGGACATCTCCTCCAGGGTGGTGAGCAGCGGGGTTCCTAGGGTTACCTTGGGGATGCGCTCGTCCTGGTGCATGACGTCCGCCACGTGCAGCAGCAGGCGTCGGCCCAGGCTGCCCGCCGGATGGGAGCGGGCGAAGTCGTCGGCGGTGAAGCCCCGGGCCTCCAGCAGGGCGATGGCCAGGGCATCCCCCATGGCCAGGGTAGCGGTGGTGCTGGAGGTTGGCGCCAGTCCCAGGGGACAGGCCTCCGCCGCCACGCTCACGTCGAGACTCACATTGGCCTCCCGAGCCAGGGTGGAGCCCGGACGTCCCGTCAGGGCGATGAGCGGCACGCCCAGACGCTTGATGATGGGCAGGATGGTCAGGATCTCCGCGGTCTCGCCCGAGTTGGACAGGGCCAGAACCACGTCCTGGGGGGTGATCATCCCGAGGTCGCCATGGCTCGCCTCTCCCGGGTGGACAAAGAAGGCGGGGCTCCCGGTGCTCGCGAGGGTGGCGGCGATCTTCCCTCCAACATGACCGGATTTGCCCATGCCGAGCACCACGATGCGCCCATGGCAGGCGAGTAGGTAACGGCAGGCCTCGACGAATCGGCCATCGATCCGCTCGGCCAGGGCGGCCACGGCCGCCGCCTCCGTCTCCAGGACCGCCCGTCCCAGGGCGAGGATGCGTGCCGGCTCCTCCGGGGTCACGGGGTACTTGTGGGCCCCGAGCTTACGTGGTTCAGTCATCGTGTTCGCGCGGTCAGGGATACCCCCTGGGGCGGGGCGCGACAACCATACACCAACGGGCCGGCCGATTCTCGCCCTGCCAATGGCCGTCGCTGGCCCCAGCCCCCTATGACTCGAGGTGGAGAGGGCCCCATGACCCAGATGCTCCCCCTGCGCACCGGCTGGCTGCCCGCCCCCGGCGGCTCTGACGACTACCCCCCGGATCTGCCACCCGAGTGGCGTCTGGCCTATTTCGCCAATGACTTCCGGGGCGTCCTGGTTCCTGAAGGGCTCTGGCGAGGGGCGGCGCCGGCCGGGTTGGCCGGTTGGGGCGCCGAGACGCCGGCGCGTTTCCGGTTCTTCCTCGAGCTGGCGGAGTCCGATCCTGAAGGTGGCGTGGCCGCCGCGGTGGCGCTGGGCGACCGCTTTGGAGGGCTGGTGGGCTCCGCCCGCGCCTTGGCCTGCCTCCCCGAGTCCGGTCTGGCTCGCCTCATCCGGGTCTCCGCTGCCGAGCCGGCGGGGACAGCTTTGCCCGTCGGGTGTGGGCGTGCCTGGGTGGTCCCGCCGCCGCTGGTCAAGGACCTGCGTGGAGCATGCGCCTGGGTCGAGGCCATGGTGCAAGGGCAGGGGCCCCAAGCTGTTGTCGCAGGGGAGATGCCTAACGCTTCCCGACCCCTTGTCGCGCTGCTCGGCGCCTGTCGATTCGAGGATCTCTCCCGCTGGCAGGCGATGCTGGAGCTGATGGGGCTGGCTTGACGCCCTGGACCCGGGCCAGGACAATGCCGGGCTTTGGCCGCTGCGCCCCGCCCTGTCTGCGGGCGCCGACCCCCAGCTTAAGCCTCAAGACCCCTATGGGACGGCAACGCCCCTCAGGCCCAAGGGGCGCCCGGCGCGCCAAGGCGTCGGTCGCCGCGCCCCGATCGACTTCCCCCGTGCACGCTGGCCCCGCACCTGGGGAGCCCCGGGCGACAGCGTCCGAGGTGCTCGTTCGAATCCGCGGCCTGGGCTTCCGGCACGGTCCTCGCGTGATCTTCGATGGCGTGGACCTCGATATCGCCCGCGGGTCCGTCACCGCCGTGATGGGTCCGAGCGGCACCGGCAAGACCACCCTGCTCAAGCTCATCAGCGGTCAGCTCAAGCCCGATTCGGGCACCATCGAGGTCGACGGGGAACCGGTCCACCGCTTGAGCCAGGCGGCCCTGTTCCGGCTGCGCCGGCGCATGGGCATGCTCTTTCAGAGCGGGGCCCTGCTGACCGATCTCAATGTCTTCGACAACGTGGCCTACCCCTTGCGGGAGCACACCAACCTGAGCCCCGCCATGGTGCGCAAGCTGGTGCTGCTGAAGCTCGAGGCGGTTGGGCTGCGCGGGGCCCGGGATCTGATGCCGAACGCCCTATCCGGGGGCATGGCGCGACGGGTGGCCTTGGCGCGGGCGATCGCCCTGGATCCCATGATGATCCTCTACGACGAGCCCTTCACCGGCCAGGACCCGATC
>JBLMWY010000261.1:0-19065 GCA_050257475.1 Bdellovibrio bacteriovorus | reverse complement strand
GCCGTCTCCATCTCGATGCGGGCCCGATCCAGCTCCTCCTTGATGTGGGCTGTGCCCTGAACCGCCGCCTTCTCGGCCTTCCAGATCTCGTCGAGATCCGCGAACTCCCGCTCCAGCTTGGCGATCTGGCCCTCCAGGTCGGAGAGGCGCTTCTTGGATGCCTCGTCAGACTCCTTCTTGAGTGCCTCCCGCTCGATCTTGAGCTGGATCAGGCGCCGGTCCAGCTTGTCCATCTCCTCCGGCATGGAGTCGATCTCCATGCGGATCTGGGAGGCGGCCTCGTCGATCAGGTCGATCGCCTTGTCCGGGAGCTGGCGGTCCGTAATGTAACGGTGGGACAGGGTCGCGGCCGCGACGATGGCCGGGTCCGTGATCTCCACCGCATGGTGGACCTCGTAGCGCTCCTTGAGTCCGCGCAGGATGGCGATGGTGTCCTCCACGTTGGGCTCGTCCACCAGGACCTTCTGGAAGCGCCGCTCCAGGGCCGCGTCCTTCTCCACATATTTGCGGTACTCATCGAGCGTCGTGGCGCCGATGCAATGGAGCTCACCCCGGGCCAGGGCGGGCTTGAGCATATTGCCCGCGTCCATGGACCCCTCCGCTTTGCCGGCCCCCACCATGGTGTGGAGCTCGTCGATAAAGAGGATGATGTTGCCCTCCTGGCGGGCGATGTCGTTCAAGACCGCCTTCAGGCGCTCCTCGAAGTCGCCCCGGAACTTGGAGCCGGCGATGAGCGCGGCCATGTCGAGTGAGAGCAGGCGCTTGGTCTTGAGCCCCTCCGGGACCTCCCCGTTGACGATGCGCTGGGCCAGGCCCTCCACGATGGCGGTCTTGCCCACCCCGGGCTCGCCGATCAGCACCGGGTTGTTCTTGGTGCGCCGGGCGAGCACCTGGATGGTGCGGCGGATCTCGTCGTCACGGCCGATGACGGGGTCCAGCTTGCCCTGCTCGGCCCGCTCGGTCATGTCGATGGTGTACTTCTCTAGGGCCTGGCGCTGCTCCTCGGCGTTGGGGTCGTTCACCGCCTGACCGCCCCGCACCGAGTCGATGGCCCGCTCGATGGCCCCCTTGCTGGCCCCGGCATCGCGCATGAGCTGGCCCAGGGTACCTTTGTCCTCCACCGCCGCCAGGGCGAAGAGCTCCGAGGAGATGTACTGATCCCCCCGCTGCTGGGCCAGCTTATCGGTCTGGTTGAGCAGCCGATTGAGCTCATTGCCTACGTGGACGTCTCCCGCCGCCCCCTCCACCCGGGGCAGGCGCTCCAGGGCCTCCCCAAGGGCCGAGCGCAGTCGGTTCACGTTCAGGTCCGCCTGGGCCAGCAGGTGCCGAACCGTCCCCCCCTCCTGGTCCAGCAGGGCGGTCATCACGTGGATGGGCTCCATGAACTGGTGGTCGCGACCCACCGCCAGACTCTGGGCGTCCGCCAGGGCCATCTGGAACTTGGCCGTCAGTTTGTCCATGCGCATGATGAGGTACTCCGTCGATTCCTATGGTTTTTTGCCAAGATGATGGACCGGATTCTAGGGTTCAAGGGCCAGACCGGACGATGGCCCCTTACCCGTGGGTCGGACTTCAGTCCGACAACCACCTCGCAGACAACACAACGGTCGCAGTCGGGCTAAAGCCCGACCTACATGCCGGGATTCTTGTCCGGCATCTGGGCCACGAGCAAGGCCAGGTCACGAATCCCGCGAGTGGTGTCGCCCAGGCGCCCCTCATCCCGGTAGGCGCGCACGATGAGGCCGGGAAAGAGGCTCAGGAGCTCATTGGGCGCGAGGCGATAGGCAGGATCCGAGGGACCGCAGGTGCTCACCGACTCGCGGCTGAAGGTCTGATAGAAGAGCACGCCCCCAGGACGCAGGGCCGCGGCGATGGCGGGGCAGAGGCCGCGGTCCAGGAAGTGGGCGACCAGGATCAGGTCGAAGGCATGAGGAGGCGGAGGCTCGGCGATCAGGTCCCGCAACGCGGCCTCCACCGGCAGCCCTCGCTCCCTGGCCAATGCCGAAAGCCGCGCGATGGCGACCGGTGACAGGTCCCAGGCGCTGACCCGGAAGCCCCGCTCCGCAAGCCAGAGGGCCGAGGCCCCGAGACCGCAGGCCAGATCCAAGGCCTCCCCTAGACCTGGCAGCAGGTGCGCGTACTCGCGAAGGACGAGCGCCGGCTCGGGCAGCTCTTCCGCGGTTCGATAGCGCTGGTTCCATTTCTCCCGTTGGGACTCCTGATTCTCAGGGAACCCTTGCGCGGTAACCCCGGCATCAGGAATCGATCCCTCGAGTCTCATTCGCGCCTATTTGCATTCATTCGCGTTCATTTGCGGACAATCACTGCGATGACGGTCCCGCTGGTGCCAGCGCCGGCGTCAACCCGCGCGCCAGGTCCGCCTGGATGTCCGCGATCGACTCGAGCCCCACCGCCACCCGCACCAGCCCCTCGGCGATCCCCGCGGCGGCCCGCTCCTCGGGGCTCAGGCGCCCGTGGGTGGTGGTGGCGGGGTGGGTGATGGTGGTCTTTACATCCCCCAGGTTGGCGGTAATCGACAGGAGTCGGGTCGCGTCGATCAGCCCCCAGGCCCCGGCGCGGCCACCCCGCACCTCGAAGGCGACGATGCCTCCCCCCGTGGACTGCTGCCTGCCTACCAGATGGTGCTGGGGATGGTCCGGGCGTCCCGGGTAATAGACCCGCTCCACGGCCGGTTGCGCGGCGAGCCACTCGGCCAGGGCCGCCGCGGAACGGGAATGGGCCTGCATGCGCAGCTCAAGGGTCTCGAGCCCCTTGAGAAAGACCCAGGCGTTGAATGGGCTCAGGGTGGGCCCCGCGGTGCGCAACACCCCGAAGACCTCCTCCCCGACCCGCTTGCGGTCCCCCACCACGGCGCCTCCTACGCAGCGGCCCTGACCATCCAGATACTTGGTGGCGGAGTGGATCACGAGATCCGCCCCCAGCTCCAGGGGCCGCTGCAGGGCGGGGGTGCAGAAGCAGTTGTCCACCGCGAGCAGGCAATCCCGCCGGTGGGCGATGTGGGCCAGCTCCCGCAGGTCCACCATCTCGGTCAGGGGGTTGGAGGGGGTCTCGCAGAACAGGAGCCGGGTCTCGGGCCGGATGGCCGCCTCCCAGGCGGCGAGGTCGCTCAAGGCCACATAGCTGGTGGCGATGCCGAACCGGGACAGGTACTTATTGAAGAGGAGCGTGGTGCTCCCGAAGAGGCTCCGGGAGGAGACGATGTGGTCACCGGACTTCAGGAGCCCCATGCAGGTGGCGAGGATGGCCGCCATGCCGGAGGCGGTGGCCACGCAGGACTCCCCGCCCTCCAGGCTCGCGAGGCGCTCCTCGAAGGCCCGCACCGTAGGGTTGGTAAAGCGGGAGTAGATGTTGCCCCCGACCTCCCCGGCGAAACGGGCCGCGGCCTCGGCGGCGCTCCCGAAGACGAAGCTCGAGGTCGCGAAGATGGGCTCCGCGTGCTCTCCCTCGGGGGTGCGGTGGTGACCGATCCGTACGGCCCGGGTGGCGAAATCCAGCTCGGCGGCCAGGTCCGTGCTGGGTTGGACCTTAGACGGTGTTGTGGAGCTCAATGACGGTCTCGCTGTGGCGGGAACGGGCCTCCTTGGCGTGGTCATTGCGGTTGGCCTCCAGGTGCTGGAGATAATCCGCCGTCACATCCCCGGTCACATAGTCCCCGTCGAAGACCGAGCAGTCGAAACGGTCCACGTGGCTCTTGCCCCGCTTCTGCACGGCCTCGATCAGATCCTCCAGGTTTTGGTAAATGAGGGCATCGGCCCCCAACAAGCGACAGACCTCCTCCTCCGAGCGCCCGTAGGCCACCAGCTCGCTGGCGGCCGGCATGTCGATGCCGTAGACATTGGGGAAACGCACCGGCGGGGCCGCGGAGGCGAAATAGACCCGGTTGGCCCCCGCCTCCCGGGCCATCTGGATAATCTGCTGGGAGGTGGTGCCGCGCACGATGGAGTCGTCCACCAGGAGCACGTTCTTCTTCTTGAACTCCAGGTCGATGGCATTGAGCTTCTGGCGCACCGACTGCTTGCGCACCTTCTGGCCGGGCATGATGAAGGTGCGGCCGATGTAGCGGTTCTTGATGAACCCCTCCGTGTAGGGGAGGCCAAGCTGGTTGGCGAGCTGCAGGGCGGCGGTACGGCTGGTGTCCGGGATCGGGATTACCACGTCGATGCTGAGTTGAGACCATTCGCGCCGGATCTTCGCCGCCAGCCGCTTGCCCATGCGCGAGCGGGCCTTGTGGACCGAGATGTTGTCGATGATGGAGTCCGGGCGGGCGAAGTAGACGAACTCGAAGATGCAGGGGGAGAGGACGGGTGTCACCGAGCACTGGCGGGTGTAGATCTGGCCGTCCACGCTCACGAAGACCGTCTCCCCTGGCGCCAGGTCGGCGATCAGACTGAAGCCCAGGGTATCCAGGGCCACGGATTCCGAGGCGATCATGTACTCGGTCCCCTCGTCGGTCTCACGCCGACCGTAGACCAGGGGACGGATGCCATGGGGATCCCGGAAGCCAAAGATGCCGAACCCGGGGATCATGGCGACCGCCGCATAGCCGCCGCGACAGCGCCGATGCACCCCCGCCACGGCGCGGAAGATGTCCTGCTCGTCGATACGGAGCTTGCCCTGGACCTGGAGCTCGTGAGCAAAGACGTTGAGCAGGATCTCGGAATCCGACTCGGTGTTGAGGTGGCGCAGATCGTCGACGTAGATGTCGCGCTTCAGGTCCTCGGCGTTGGTCAGGTTGCCGTTGTGGGCCAGCGCGATGCCGTAGGGGGAGTTGACATAGAAGGGCTGGGCCTCGGCGGAGCTCGAGGCGCCCGCCGTGGGATAGCGCACGTGACCCAGGCCCATGGTGCCCAGCAGTTGGATCATGTTGCGGGTGCGGAAGACGTCCTTGACCAGCCCGTTGTCCTTGCGCAGGTGCAGCCGATCCCCCGAGCAGGTCACGATGCCCGCGGCGTCCTGACCCCGATGCTGGAGCACCAGCAGGGCGTCATAGAGTGACTGGTTGACCGGACCCTTACTGACGATGCCGACGATGCCGCACATGGAAACCTCGTTTGCCGACTAGGGCCTTCCGGTATGCCACGCGGGGCATCCCGCTCAGTCGGAATAGCGAGCTAGCAAAACAGTGCCCACACCGGATCGGCCCGAGGCCCGAGCGGGGCCACCCGGAGGCCGCTGCCTCACACCCGGCCGAGCTGCTCGTGCAGCTGCGGGGGCACCAGGCTCAGGACCCAGTCGGCCATCGCCTGGAACTGTCCGATGGTCTGGGACTCCTTCCACCACGCCTCCTCAGGCATCGGCGTGAGGCTTGCGAGATAGACCGCCATGGCCACCAGAAGGGCACCGCGGGCCGCCCCGAACACGAAGCCCAAGGCCCCGTCCACCGCCCCCAGGTGGGCCTTGCTGATCCCGCGACTGAGCAGGGAACCGAGGATGGCCCCCAGGATCAGGACCACCAGCACGATCGCCACGAAGGCCACGCCCAATCGCACCGCGGGCTGGGCGATCTGACCCGCGAGCAGCTCCCCCGCCTGCTGATGGTAGAGCCATCCCAGACCCAGGGCCGCAACCCAGACCACTAGTGACCAGACCTCGCGAACCAGCCCTCGACCCAGTCCCACGAGGGCCGACACCAAGATGACCGCGATGAACGCGAAATCGATGAGATTCATGGGGCCTGCTCGTGCGCTCCCGCGCTTCAGGGGTACATCTGGATCAGGGTGTCGAGCTTCTGCTTCTCGCGCAGCCGCGCCGCGGTGCGCTCGGCGCCGGAGCGCTCCAGTTCGGGCCCGACCCGCACGCGGTAGAAGCGCTTGCCGCGAACGTCCGCCTGCTCCACGAAGGCCGAGAAGCCGGCCTTGCGCAGCTTGGCCTCCATCTCCGCGGCCGCCTCCGGTGTCCCCAGACTCGCCACCTGAACCACCCAGGACGGCATGCCGTCCGAACGGCCCCGGGGGGCCCCGGGCTCGTTGACCACGGAGCTGGGCGGCGCCAGATCCGGCGCCATCCTCCCCTCATCCGAGTCGCTCGCCTCGGGACCTAGGTCGCTTTCGGGCGGCTCCGGCGGCTCGGCCTCCAAGGCCCCCGGGTCGCCCTCGGCCCCGCCCGAGTAGCCCGCAGGATCCTGATCCTCGGGGGCGGGTAGCGCCAGGGGTCGAGACTCGGTGGCCGCACCGGGATCGAAGCCACCGATGCCGGAGTCCTCCGGACCCAAGAAGACCTCGGACTTGAGGTCCGGATCGAAGCGTGGTGGCTCGGGGATGGCCTCCTGAGCAGGGGGCACGCTGTCCGGGGACTCCTGCTCGAACAGCATGGGGACGAAGATCACGGCGAGGGCCACGATGACCACCGCCCCGACCAACCGTTGTTTGGCACCTTCTCGCATAGCTCCTCGACAAAGACTCGGCGACGAGGTCCGGCGCTCGTCTTCAGATCCGCAGTATACCAGCGGCGGAGGCCCCGCCCACCCGGCGCAGCGCGGCCTCCACGGTGGTGAAGGAGCCAAAGACCAGCAGGCAGTCGCCGGGACGGGACGCCGCCAGCGCGCTATCCAGGGCCTCCTCCAGGCTCGGCAGGACCCGGCGCTCCGCCTGACCCAGGATCGGGGCGATGCGCTCGGCGAGACGCTCGGCGGGCAGGGCACGCCGATCGCTGCCCTGACTCAGGAACCAGGTCTGGATCAAGGGGGCCAGCGGCGCGGCGACGGCCTCCGGGTCCTTGTCCGCCAGCATGGCAAAGACGGCCCTTAGCCGGCCCGGGCAGTGGAAGGCCCTCAGGTTGGCGGCCAGGACCTGGGCCGCCTCGGGGTTGTGGGCCACATCCAGGATCCAGGTGAGATCCCCCGGGATCACTTGAAAGCGTCCGGGAAGGCGGGCGCGGGTGAGCCCAGCCCGAACGGCATTGACCGGGAGAGGGAGGCGATCCCGCAGGGTGGCGAGGGCCGCAATCGCCGCCGCGGCATTGTGATACTGCACCGCTCCGCGCATGGCCGGGGCTGGAAGCCCCCACCGCTCGCCCTGGGGACCGCCCCAGACCCAGCCGCCCCCGGGCTCCGGGACCACACCGATCTCGCGCCCGACCTGCAGCACCTGGGCCCTCCGCGCCTCGGCCTCCAGGCGCAAACGCCCCGGGGCATCGGGCTGGCCGATGATAGCCGGCCGCCCGGGCCTGAAGATGCCTGCCTTCTCAACGGCGATGGACTCCAGGTCCTCACCCAGCCAGTCCTGGTGATCGCGTCCCACCGAGGTGACGACCGCGCAGTCGGCGTCGATCAAGTTCACCGCATCCAGCCGCCCGCCGAGCCCCACCTCCAGGACCACGAGCTCCGGTTCGGCCTGGGCGAAGAGATCGAGGGCGGCCAGGGTGCCGAACTCGAAATAGGTCAGCGGCGTATCTCCGCGGGCCTCCTCGACGCGGGCGAAGGCATCGCATAGGGGGCCATCCGCGACCGGCACGCCGGCGATGCGCACCCGCTCGTTGTAGCGCAGCAGATGGGGCGAGGTGTAGCAGGCCGTCCGAAAGCCGCCTGCCTCGGTCATCGCCTCGATCAGGGCCACGCAGGACCCCTTGCCGTTGGTCCCACCCACGGTGATGACGGGGCATCCCAGGGGGCCCTGGGCAAGTCTGGACCAGACCTCGGCGACCCGCTCGAGCCCCAGGACCATGCGCCTGGGGTTCAGGCTGGACTGCCAGGCGAGCCAGTCGTCCAGGCTCTTCAATGGCGCGAGCGGCGCGTCAGGATGGCAAGCAGCTCGGCGATGCGCTCGCGCAGATCGCGGCGGTCGACGATCAGGTCCAGGGCCCCCTTCTCCAGCAGGAACTCGCTGCGCTGGAAACCGTCCGGCAGCTTCTCACGCACCGTCTGCTCGATCACCCGGGGACCGGCGAACCCGATCAGGGCCCCGGGCTCGGCGATGTTGATGTCGCCGAGCATGGCCAGGCTCGCCGAGACCCCCCCCATGGTGGGATCGGTCATGACTGAGATGAACGGCAGGCCCTGCTCCCTCAACCGCGCCAGTGCCGCGCTGGTCTTGGCCATCTGCATCAGGGAGAACAGGCTCTCCTGCATGCGGGCGCCGCCGCTCGCCGAGAAGCACACCAGGGGGCAGTCGTGCTCCAAGGCCGCGTCCACGCCGCGCACGAAGCGCTCCCCCACCACCGATCCCATGGACCCCGCCATGAACTCGAACTCGAAGGCCCCGGCCACCACCGGCACCCCCTTGAGCCGACCCCAGATCACCACCAGGGCCTCCTTCTCGCCCGACTGCTTCTGGGCCTGGGTCAGACGGTCCTTGTACTTCTTCAGGTCCTTGAACTTCAGCGGATCGAGGGACTCCAGATCCGCCCCGATCTCCTCTCGGGGCTCGGGATCGAGGAAGGCATCCAGACGGCGGCGGGCGCGGATGCGGCTGTGGTGAGTGCACTTGGGGCACACCTCCAGGTTCCGCTCCAGCTCGGCCCGGTAGAGGATGGCGTTGCAGCCCGGGCACTTGGCCCAGATTCCCTCCGGCACCGCACGCTTATGGCTTGCCTCGGTGCGGATCCGGCTCGGCATCAACTTCTCGAACCAGCTCATTAATTTTTCACTCTTTTTGATGCCTAAGACTGTACCGAGGCAGAACAGGGCACGGGGCCGAAGCCGCCGCTGCAGGCCGCCGAGGCCGATGCCCTCTCCCGCCGTGCGCTGGCACCTCGGTGGCTAGGTTGATTCGGGCCCACCGTCGATCCGGTCGATGGCGGCACGCAGCCCGGCGAGGAAGTCGCCGATGACCTCGGGAAGGCGCTCCGGCGTCTCGGCCAGCTCCTCGATACGCCCCACGATGGCGCTACCGACGATCACGGCGTCTGCGAGGCCCGCCACGCGCGCAGCGGTCTGCGCGTCCTTGATGCCGAACCCCACGCCCACCGGGAGGGGGATGTGGGAACGGATCGCCGCCACCTTCTGGGCGACCGAGTCCAGATCCAGGTGTCCGGCGCCGGTGACGCCTTTGACCGAGACATAGTAGACGAAGCCCGAGGCGACCTGCCCGATCAGCCGGATGCGCTCCTCCGTCGAGGTCGGGGCCAACAGATAGACCAGGTCCAGGCCCTGGGCGCGCAGCGCCTCCACCAGGCCGTGACCCTCCTCCGGTGGCACGTCCACCACCAGGGCACCATCGACCCCCGCCTCTTGGGCGGCCGAGGCGAAGGCCTCGTAGCCCATCACCTCGATGGGATTCAGATAGCCCATGAGGACCACCGGCGTGTCGACATCCTGGGCGCGGAAGGCGCGCACCATGGCCAGCACGTCCCCAAGGGACACGCCCTTGGCCAGGGCCCGCTCGGTGGCCCGCTGGATCACCGGGCCGTCGGCGATGGGGTCGGAGAAGGGGACCCCTAGCTCGATCAGGTCCGCCCCGGCGGCCACCATGGCGTGCATCAGGGGGACCGTCGCCGCGGGGTTCGGGTCGCCGGCGGTCACGAAGGGGATCAGGGCGGTGCGTCCCTGATCGCGCAGTTGCTCGAAGCGGGCGGCGATACGGCTCACAGCTTGAGGCCCTCCTGTTTGGCAACCGTGTGCATGTCCTTGTCCCCGCGGCCGGACAGATTCACCAGGATGGTCCGGTCCCGGGCCATGGTGGGGGCCAGCTTGTTCACATAGGCCAGGGCGTGGCTGGACTCCAGGGCCGGGATGATCCCCTCGGTACGGGTCAGGGCATGGAAGGCGGCCAGGGCCTCGGCATCGGTGATGGAGTCGTAGTGGGCCCGACCCGTGTCCTTGAGCCAGGCATGCTCGGGACCGACCCCGGGATAGTCCAGCCCCGCGGAGACCGAGTGGGTCTCAATGATCTGGCCATTCCTGTCCTCCATGAGATAGGTCCGGTTGCCGTGCAGCACCCCGGGGCGGCCGGCGCACAGGGGCGCGGCATGATGACCCGTGGCGAGCCCCTCCCCCGCCGCCTCGATCCCATAGAGGGCCACCCCCGCGTCCTCGATGAAGGGGTAAAAGAGCCCGATCGCGTTGGAGCCGCCACCCACGCAGGCCACCAGGGCATCGGGCAGCCGCCCAGTGCGCTCCAGCATCTGGGCCCGGGCCTCCCGGCCGATCACGGCCTGGAAGTCGCGCACCATGGCGGGATAGGGGTGGGGGCCGGCGACGGTGCCAATGATGTAGAAGGTGTTGTCGACGTTGGTCACCCAGTCACGCATGGCCTCGTTGAGGGCATCCTTGAGGGTGCGGGAGCCGGACTTGACCGCCTCCACCCGCGCCCCCAGGAGACGCATGCGGTAGACGTTGGCCTCTTGGCGGGCCACGTCCACCTCGCCCATGTAGACCACGCACTCCAATCCCAGTCGGGCGGCGACGGTCGCCGTGGCGACCCCGTGCTGGCCCGCGCCGGTCTCGGCGATGATCCGGCTCTTGCCCATGCGCCGGGCCAGCAGGGCCTGGCCGACGGTGTTGTTCACCTTGTGGGCGCCGGTGTGGTTCAGGTCCTCGCGCTTGAGGAAGATCTGTGCCCCGCCCAGTTCCCGGCTCCAGCGCTCGGCGTGGTAGATGGGCGAGGGGCGGCCCACATAGTCCCGCAGGTCCCCATCGAGCTCCGCCAAGAACTCGGGATCGGCCCGGAACCGCTCGTAGGCGCTCTTCAGCTCCTCCAGGGGGTGCATCAAGGTTTCGGGGACGAACATCCCGCCATAGGGGCCGAAGTGCCCGCCCGAGTCCGGCCAGTGATAGCCGCCCTCGGCACCCCAGGGGGGTACCGGGATCGCGGCTGGATCGTAGACCGGCTCAGGTGCTGTCGCCATCTCTTACCCCTTGCATGAAGGCTGATATCTTAGCTGGGTCCTTGATGCCCTTGGCGGACTCGACCCCCCCGCTCACGTCCACCGCGAAGGGCCGCACGCGACGGATCGCCTCCGCCACGTTGTCGGGTTTGAGCCCACCGGCCAGGACGATGGGCAGACCCAGATCGGCGGGGATGCGTCCCCAGTCGAAGGTTTGGCCCGTCCCTCCGGCCAGCACTGGGTCGAAGGCATCGAGCAGCAGGCCCGAGCCCCCCCGATAGGTTCGGGCCTGGGCGGCCAGATCAAGGCCGGGGCGCATGCGAATCGCCTTGATCCAGCGCCTCCCAAGGCGCGCGCACAGGCTCGACGGCTCCTCGCCATGAAACTGGAGCAGATCCAGCGGCACCCGATCCAGAACTCCGCGAATCTGGGGCTCGGTGGCATCCACGAAAAGACCGACGGCGGCCACGAAGGGCGGGAGCCGGGCGCAAAGGCGCGCCCCCTGGTCGACCGTCACGGCCCTCGGGCTCCCCGGGTAGAACACCAGACCCACGGCGTCAGCCCCGGCCGCCACTGCGGCATCCACATCCTCAGGTCGCGTGAGGCCGCAGATCTTAACCCGGGTTCGGGACATGGCGGAGCACTGTCATGGGGATCGATGCTCAAAGGGCCGAGGGGCGATGCCTGGTCCCGAAGACGACCGGGTGCGTGGGGTCCCCGGTGGGTTAAGGAATCGAACCGGGCAGTGTTGAACCCTCCGCCCGAGGGCCTACAGGTTGCCACCTTGCCGTCCGTTTGGCGAGTGACTTGCTCGCACGCTTGTTCGCCGCCGGGAGACCCCATCTTGCGGTTCCGTGCTGATTTTCGGCCAGGGTGACCGATAAATTCGTGTCTCCCTAGGGGCGCTCAAGGTGGCCGGGATCCGCTCGGGGCAGCCCAAAGCCATCCGGATAGTCGGCCCGGACGAAGTAGAGCCCCTGGGGCGGGGCCGTCACGCCCCCCAGGGTGCGGTCGCGCACCTGCAGCAGCTCTCGGGTCCAGAGGACCGGGGCATCACCACGACCAATGGCAACCAGGACACCGACGATGTTTCGCACCATGTGGTGGAGAAAGCCATTGGCTCCGATCCGCAGCGCGATGAGCCCCCCTTGCCCCTCCAGGTCTAGGTAGTGGACCCGTCGGATAGGGCTCTTGGCCTGACAAGCCACCGCGCGAAAGCTCGTGAAGTCGTGCTCGCCCACCAGGAATGACGCCGCCTCGCGCATGCGCCCCAGATCCAGGGACTGGTGGACCCAGAGGGCGCGGTCCCGCTCCAGGGCCGAACGGGTTGGTCGGTTGAGGATGCGGTAGTGATAATGCCGCGCGGTGGCGGAAAAGCGGGCATGGAAGGCCCCGTCCACCTCACGGGCCCAGCGCACGCCGCAGTCCGGCGGCAGATTGACGTTGGTCCCGAGCACCCAGGCACGCTCGCGGCGCACGGCCTGGGTATCGAAGTGGATCACCTGCTCGCGGGCGTGGACTCCCGCATCCGTGCGCCCGGCGCAGTGCACCCGCACGGGATGGTCCGCGACCCGGGCGATCCCCTGCTCGAGGACCGACTGGACCGTCCGCACCCCGGGCTCCTGGGTCTGCCAGCCGTGGAAGGCGGTGCCGTCGTACTCGACCCCGAAGGCGATGCGCACGGTCGCTACCCGGCCAGTCCGCGCCGCGGGCACCCCGCACGCCCGTCTTCCCGGGGCCAAGGCAAGGGTTGTACGAGCCCCTTGGCAAGGGCCCGATTGGCCTGATCAGAACCGACGCCGGTGATCTGCGCCGGGGTCAGGAAGGGGATGGTCGGTCCTGGCCGCCGCGTCTGTGCAGTCGACACGCCGAACCGATCAGCCCAAGGCCTGCAGCATCTGAGCCGCCTCGCTGCGTTGCTCCTCGTTGCCCTCGTGCGTGACCTCTTCGAGGATGCCCCTGGCCGAATCCTGGTCGCCCATCTCCATGTAGGCGCGGGCGAGATCGAGCTTGGTGGCCGTCTCGTCCCAGAGTCCGGAATCCATCTGCCATTGGGAGGACAGCAGATCGCTCGAACCCTCCTCGTCGGGGCCATAGAGGGATCCACCAAGTGCCTTGGCGCCATCGCCCCCGGTGCCCTCGGTGGTCACCGCCCTGAGCTTTGCGGGATGGCTGGCAAGGAAGTCGGTGGTCAGCTCGTGGCGCGACAGGGGCTCGTCCACCAGGTTGGTAACGGTCCGCGTGGAATCCACGAAGGACTCCAGGTCCAGGTCACTGGCCGCGCGCAGATCATCGATGGTCAGCTCAAGATCCGATACGGCACCCAGGAGGTCGCCCTCCTCCTGCCCTAAGGCCGCATCTAGACCGGCCGCGTCGGCGTTCGCGTCCAGGTCCAGGGAGTGCGGCAGGACATCGAGGTCAAGCGACAGGGGCCCCAGGTCGTCCAGGGCCGGCGGGGCGGGGCGGGAGGATCGCAGCACCGGCACATCGCGCTGGGACGGGTCACCGGCGGATCCGGGCGTATCGTCCAGGTCCCCTGCGTGCCCGAAGGGTGCCGCTGCCAGTCTGGAATCGCCGATGTCCAGCGACAGGGCCTCGCTGGAGCGTGGCCCACCCCGATCCACGAGCCCCACCGTCGCGGAGGCGGGGCGCAGGGGATTCGCCCGGATGCCGGCATCGGCCCGCTCCAGCCCCTCGATGGCCTTAGCCATGTCCACCAGACGCTGCCAACGCTCGGGGTCGAGCCGGTCCGCCCCCGTCGCCTGCATCTCCTTCATCAGCCCATCCAGCGCCGGATAATTGCGGGCGCCATGGTAGGACTCGGCGAGCTTGTACTTCAGATCGACGCGTTCCGGGGTGCGTTCAATCTCCTCACGCAGCAGCTCCTCCGCCTCCCGATAGCGCCCGTAGGCGATATAGATGTCGGCCTCCGAGAGCACATCGGCCTCGTCCGACTCGGCCTGGGAACGGCCAAGCGCCGAGAACACCGAAGGCGCGACAACCGGGGCGGGTGGAAGCTCGCTCGCGCCGCCCGCTCCCTTGGCACCCTGCGCGGGGGCCGCGGCGCCTTGACCCCGGCTGGCCGAGGGCGTCGCCGCTGGCGGGGCGACCAGCCCCAGATCCTCGGGCTCCAGATAGGAGGCCTCCTTGGAACGACGCCGCCGTGCCCTGACCCAGCCCAGTGCTCCGATGCCGAGCAGGGTGACACCGGCGGCGCTGGCGAGGGGCACCAGAAGATCCGCCCAGGGGAGGGGCTGATCGGCTGGCGCCGCCCCCCCTGTCGGAGCCTTGGCAAGGCTCGGCTCGGCATCCGTTGCCGGGGGACTGGCCCCCTCGGCACCCGCCGGGCTCGGCTTCAGGGCCTCGACAGGCCGCTCCGCAGGCGCATCGGCCGGCTGCAGGTCGGGTGCCTCGGCCTCAACCAGGGGCGTTTCAGCCAGGGAGGGCTCGGCGGCGCCCTCCAGGATCGCGGGCGCCGGCTCCTCCATGCCGGACTCCGCGACGGGGAGCGGCAGCTCGACCGTCTCGAGCGGTCCCTCGGAGATTGCCGGCTGGGCCTCGGCCTCCACCCCGGGAGTCGCCGCGTCGCCGGAGGCCGCCAAGGCCGGCTCCTGGGACCTATCCGCCACCGCATCCAGGACTGACGCCGGGGGCGGCGTCTCCACCGCGGGCTCGCCCGCTATCGGCGCTGCGCCCTCCGCGCCGGTCGTCGAGACCTTGGTCTCGCCCTCGCCGGGCTGGGCTGCAGCGACCGGAGCAGCGGCGCTCTGGATGCGCGCGAGCTCGGCATTGCGCAGCCTCAGGAGCTGCTGGATCTCGCCGAGCTGGGTCTCCAGCTCTCGGATGCGACCCCGCAGCTCGGCGGTCTCTTGGCGGGTGCTCTCGCTCGTCTCCCGAACCAAGAGCAGCTCCTGCTCCATGGCCCCCTGACCCGCCGCGGCCGGGGCGGCCAAGCGCTCCGGTGCGGGCTCTTCCGGGGCGGTCCCGGCAATCCTGAGCCTGGATTCGCCCACGGGCCCCGCGGGCGTAGGATCGGCGATCGGCGCGCGCCGCACCGTCTCGCCCCGCAGGGCCGCCGCGAACTCGCGCTGCGCCGCCTCGGGCCCCAGGGCAAAGAGCTCCGCGGCGTTGGGGATGACCAGGGTCTTGCCCGCGATCAGACGGTTGATGTCGCCGCGGACGAAGGCATGCTGACTGTTGCGGTACAGGGCCATGGCGGTCTGGGCCGCGGTGGCCCCCGCCGGGGTGTTGTTAACCGCGAGTCGCCACAGCCCAGCCCCCCGGGGCACTGGCCCAATCTGCTTCGGGAAGCCGCCGGCCGAGGCGGCAAGCGCCGCCGGAACGGGCGCCGGCTGGACGGCGGGGGGTGGCGATGCCGGTCGCTGGCGGACCGCTGGTTTGGCGTCCGCGGGACCGGAGTCCCCGCGGGCCGTCGCGGGCGCGCTCCGCGCGGAGACCACGGGCTGCTCGATCCGAGACGGGCGCCGCCCATCGGTCGCTGGCGGGTCCAGCAGGACCGCGTAGCCCTTCACCAACCGGCCCTTGGGCCAGGTGACCTCCAGGAGGAGGTCCATGTAGGGCTCTCGGAGGGGCTCCCGGCTGGAGATGCGGACGACCGTCTCACCGCGCGGCGAGATCTGAGGGCTGAAGCGTAGCTGAGTCAGGTAGTGGTACCGCTCCGACCCCGCCTTGCGGAACTCCTCGACCGAGGCGATCTGCACCTTGACCGTATCGAGCTCGTCGGGCTTGACATCGAGCAGCGCGATCTCGCCGACGAAGGGTTGGTTGAGGGCCGACTGGACCCGCAACCCCCCGAGTCCGAGGGCTTGGACGTCCGTCACCGCCAGGGCGAGCGCCAGGGCCGATGCCATGAGGGGCAGGCGGCAGTGGCCAGGGGAAAACTTGCGAGACATCCTCCTCCCTCGTGCACCAGGCAACGAACGCGCTCCGGACTGGCCTATCCTGGGTCCGCCGACCCAGAGGCGCGGAGGCGCCAAGGGTAGCCGCCGTCGGCGGCATTTCAGACGCCCTTATAGCCCAAAGCCGCGGGGCGGAAGTGTGCGCCCTTGCCGTAAATTGGCTGATCTTGAAAGGCGTCCCTGCAATCGACGACGCCCATCTCCCGCCGCGCTCGACCAGGGCGGACCCCGGCGGACGCGCTCGGACGATAACGAAAACCCAATGCCCCGCCAACCTGGGTTCGCGCCCGATCCGCCCTCACCACCCCATGCGGTCTGACCCTGGCACAGAGCTCGACGATCGCGCATCGCTGCGCTCGGTGCCGCGATCACGGTGTCGCGTGCCCCTCCGCTCCTCGCCGATGCACTCCATCGGTCGCGTCGCGCGCGGCGCGGCCCTGGTGCTCGGAGCGGCCTGGTCACGACCCCGCGAAGGTCCGGGGGTCGGGACCCTCCCGTGGGCGTCTCAGACCGAGCCGAGCAGGATCCGCAGCATCCGGCGCAGGGGCTCCGCCGCCCCCCACAGCAACTGGTCGCCCACCGTAAAGGCGGCAAGATAGCGATCGCCGAGGCTCAGCTTCCGCAACCGCCCCACCGGGATCTGCAGCCGTCCGGTGACCGCCGCCGGCGAGAGCTCGCGCACCGTGCGGTCCCGCTCGTTGGGGATGACCCGCACCCAGTCGTTGGCCGAGGCGATGATGGACTCCGCCTCCGCCACCGAGCAATCGCGCGTGAGCTTGATGGTGAGCCCCTGGCTGTGGCAGCGCATGGCCCCCACCCGAACGCAGAGCCCGTCCACCGGGATCGGCGCATCGCTCAACCCCAGGATCTTGTTGGTTTCGGCCTGGCCCTTCCATTCCTCCCGGCTCTGCCCGTTGGGAAGCTGGGTGTCGATCCAGGGGATCAGGCTGCCCGCCAGGGGCACCCCAAAGTTAGCGGTGGGGAAGCCCTCGGACCTCATCGTCTCCGTGACGGCCTGGTCGATGGCCAGGATGGCGGAGGCCGGATCCTCCAGCAGATGGCTCACGCTGCCGTGCAGGGCCCCCATCTGGGTGAGCAGCTCCCGCATGTTCTTGGCGCCGGCCCCGGAGGCGGCCTGGTAGGTCATCGAGGTCATCCACTCGACCAGGCCGTGCGCGAAGAGGCCGCCCAGGCCCATCAGCATCAGGCTGACGGTGCAGTTGCCGCCGATGAAATCCCGCCGACCGGCCTCCAGCGCCGCATCGATCACGTGACGGTTGACCGGGTCCAGGATGATGGTGGCGTCGGGCTCCATGCGCAGGGCCGAGGCCGCGTCGATCCAGTAGCCATTCCAACCGCTCGCCCGCAACCGGGGATGGACCGACTTGGTGTAATCGCCCCCCTGGCAGGTCACGATGGCATCCATGGCCCTCAGGGCCTCCAGGTCGTTGGCATCCTGCAGCGCCGCGGCGCCACGACCCAGATCCGGCCCCGGCTCGCCGACCTGGGAGGTGGTGAAGAAGACCGGCTCGGCGATCTGATCGAAATCGCCCTCCTCGCGCATGCGCCCGAGGAGCACTGAGCCCACCATGCCGCGCCAACCAACAAATCCTATACGTTTCATGCTATTACACCAGAGTCAAAAAATAATTCATAACCGCGAATGAACGCGAGTAGACGCGAAGGACGGTTGACGTCAGCCCTTTGACCAAACCTTGGTCGGTGGCGACCCCGTGCCCGCCGGGGATCCAACCTAGGACATCCCATTCGCGTTCATTCGCGTCCTTCGCGGACTAAATTTCAAACACCGACCAGGTCCCATCAGCCGAGGGCCGCCACCACCGCGTCGCCCATCTCGGCAGTGCCGACCTGGCGCATCCCCTCGGAGAGGATGTCGGCGGTGCGCAGACCCTGGTCCAGCACACTCGAAACAGCGGCCTCGATGCGCTCCGCCGCGGCCGGCGCTCCGAGTGAGTAGCGCAGCATCATTGCCACCGAGAGGATGGTCGCCAGCGGATTGGCGACGCCTAGACCGGCGATGTCCGGGGCCGAGCCGTGGATGGGCTCGTACATCCCCTGGCCGGAGCCATTCAGCGACGCGGAGGGCAGCATGCCGATGGAACCCGTGAGCATGGAGGCGCAGTCCGAGAGGATGTCGCCGAACATGTTGCCCGTCACCATCACGTCGAACTGCTTGGGCGCGCGCACGAGCTGCATGGCCGCGTTGTCGACATACATGTGGCTTATAGCGACGTCCAGGTAGTCGGCCGCGACCCGGGTGGCCACCTCCCGCCACAGCTCGGTGCACTCCAGCACATTGGCCTTGTCCACCGAGCACAACCGCCTCTGGCGCTTACGGGCCAGGTCGAAGGCCACCCGGCAGATCCGCTCGATCTCCGACTCCGTGTAGACCATGGTGTTGACGCCCCGGCGCTCGCCGTTGGGCAGGGTCTCCACCCCCCGGGGCTCTCCGAAGTAGATATCGCCCGTGAGCTCCCGCACGATCAGGATGTCGAGCCCCGAGACCACCTCGGGCTTGAGGGTGGAGGCCCCGGCGAGCTGGGGATAGAGGATGGCGGGCCTTAGGTTCGCGAAGAGCCCAAGCCCAGACCGCAGCCCCAAGAGCCCCTTTTCCGGGCGCTTGGAGATGTGCAGCGGCTCCCACTTGGGTCCGCCGACCGCCCCCAGCAGGACCGCGTCCGCGGCCCGTGCGGCGGCGAGTGTCTCCTCCGGCAGGGGGTCCCCCGCCGCGTCATAGGCCGCGCCGCCCACGAGTCCATGCTCCAGCTCGACGTCGATGCTGCCGCTGGCGCTAAGGGCCTCCAGCACCTTCAACGCCTCCGCCACGATCTCCGGCCCAATGCCGTCGCCTGGGAGGACAAGAATCTTCTTAGCCAATGCGTTAGCTCCGAGAAATGAGAGAGGCTAGCAGTTAGGCGAAGAGCCAGGGCGCCTGCACCCGGCGTCGCTCCTCGTACGACCGGATGGCATCCAGGTGCTGGAGGGTGAGCCCGATGTCGTCCAGACCCTCCACCAGGCAGTGCTTGCGGAAGGGGTCCACCGCGAAGGGGATCGCCCCGCCCTCGACTCCCGCGGCCATGGGCGTAAGCATCTGGGCTGGCAGATCCACGGCGATGCGCAGGGCCTCGGGGCCCGTCGCGAGGCCGAAGAGCCGGTCTATGTCTCCGGCCTCCAGGACAATCGGCAGGATGCCGTTCTTGAAGCAGTTGTTGAAGAAGATGTCCGCGAAGCTGGGGGCCAGGATCACCCGGATCCCGAAGTCCGCCAGGGCCCAGGGGGCGTGCTCCCGGGAGGAGCCGCAGCCGAAGTTCTCCCGGGTAAGCAGGATCTCCGCCCCCGCGTA
>JBLMWY010000260.1:0-10671 GCA_050257475.1 Bdellovibrio bacteriovorus | reverse complement strand
CGGGGACTCGGTGGCAGTCACCGGTGATTGCGCGTCCTGTGACCTCGCGCTCGCGGCTGCCTCGGCCTCCCTGGGCCACGCGGCGGACAGTCCCGCGACCTCCTCCTCGGCCGGCGGCCCCCTTTCCGGGGTCTCAGTGATCTCGGTGGCGGGTCCGGGTGACTCCGCGTGAACGCTCGCGGTCGGGGCGGCCTCCGATTCGGTAGCGGAGGGCCCCTCGGGCTCCCTCACTCCTCGCGGCGGGGGTACGTCCGGGGTGGTCATGGTCGTCGAGGGCGCCTCTGCGGCCCCTCGGGCGGGGGCCTCGACCCCCTCCGTAATCGCCCCTCCGCTCGCGATGTCCTCGCCGCCGGGGGCCTGCCCGATCGCTGCGATCTCCGCCGATCGCTCGGGCCGGGAGTCCAGCAGCGGGGCCTGAGACCCCCCAACCAGAAGCACCGCCAACAGCAGCGAGACGACCCCGAGCCAGAGGCCCCCGGCGGTGGGCCAGTCGCGCAGGCGGTGCTCCGGGTCCCGCGCCAGCCGGCCGAGCGGGGCGAGCAGCCCCTCTAGGCGCATCTGGACGCCCTTGAGGATCCCAACCCAGGCCCGCCATAGGGTCCGCCCCAGAAGGAGGAAGACCGCGAGGACGGGTCGCACGAGGGCGAGCAGATCCCCGGGGCCGACCTTGTCGACCAGTGGGCTCAGCAGGCGCGGCTTGCGCCAGGCGACCAGGGCCATGAGCGCCACCACCGCCGCCGCGATCCCGATGGGGCCGGTTCCACTGAACCAGGCGGCCGGGGATCCGAGCACCACGGGGTAGAGGAGCAGCAGCCCGACCAGCAGGACCCAGGCAGCGCCGCCCCAGACATAGCCCTGAGTGGGGTGGGGCTCGGTGTGCCAGATGACCCAAAGGAAGCGTCCCATCAGGAAGGTGGTCCCGACGGCACCGAGTGTCACGGCCGCGCCGAGCCAGGACCAGTTAGGACCCATCAGCACGGGTTTCAGACCGTACTTGGCCACGGCCCCACCGCTCGCCGGGGTGCCCGCCATGGATAGGGCCAGGAGGGCGAGCCCCACAAGGACCAAAGGCTGGAAGGCGGCGTGGTGGCGCAGCCCCACCCCGAGGAAGAGCCCGCCCTTGGCCAGGGCGTGGTGGGCGGCGTAGAGGACCAGGGCCAGGACACCCCCGGGGGCGAGCGTCGGCTCCAGTAGCATCAACCCGAGGATCAGGGTCAGGAAGCCCATCTTGCTCACGCTGGAGTAGGCCAGGATCACCTTGGGGTCGGACTGCACCATCCCGATGGGGATGGCGAAGAACAGGGTGATGAGTCCGGCGAAGATGAGCAGCAGGCCCCACTCCGGAAGGGCCACCTGGCCCACCGGCAGGAAGCGCAGCCAGCCGAGCAGGGCCACCTTGATCATGGCCCCGCTCAGAACGGCGCTCGCCGGGACCGGCGCCGCCGGGTGGGCCAGCGGCAGCCAGACATGGAGCGGGACCAGTCCGGCCTTGATGGCAAGCCCGAGGAGCAGGAGTCCGATGGTCAGGTCCCGCAGGTCCGTGAGCTGCTCCGGGCCGGGGGAGAGGGTCCCGGTCTGGGCGGCGATCAGCACCAGGGCACAGAAGAGCGCCAGCTCCCCCATCAGGGTCATCGTCAGGTAGACGCGACCCGCCCTCAGCGCCCGGCGGTCGCCGTGATGGATCACGAGGCCGTAAGAGGCGAGCCCCATCAGGGCGAAGCCCGTGTAGAAGCCCACCAG
Source organism: Bdellovibrio bacteriovorus (assembly GCA_050257475.1). GTDB lineage: Bacteria > Pseudomonadota > Gammaproteobacteria > Chromatiales > Chromatiaceae > Thiodictyon. The sequence goes on along the minus strand of JBLMWY010000260.1, from coordinate 8,931 downwards.
GTCCTGGGCCAGGATGAGCCATAGGTTTCCCCCCATGGCGAGCAGGAAATAGGCTCGGAAGCGGCCCGCATGGGGTTGGTCCTTCAGGCTTTGGGCGGCATAGAGACCCGCCGCGAGCCAAAGAACGGCGGTGAAGGCGAGGAAGAGCCGTCCGACCTCGTCCAGGCCGAGCCGGCTCCCGAGGAGGAGCGAAGGGATCTCCAGCTGGGCCCCGATGGGGAGCCAGAGTGCTGCGGCAAGGGCAGGCAGCGGTGCCAGCGCGGGAGCCCACCAGAGCGAACGCGCCAGGCCCGCCGCCGCCAGCAGGAGCGGTACCAGCCAGGCCAGCAGCAACAAGGCGTTCATGGCCCACCCACCCTGGACACCCGGCTCAACCTGGGATGAGTCCGGCGACGCGCCCGGCGACGGACCCACCCCAGGCCAGCGTGATTAGGAGCAGGGCGAGCACCCCGAGCCAAAGGGCCCCCGCGGTGGCCCAGATCGTCAAACCGGCCTCGGGATGCGCGTGGGGTGGGGCCGGCCCAAGCCGCCCAAGCTGGGTCCGCACCCTGTTGAGCAGGCGCAGCCATTGGCCGAAGAGGCTGCCGGCGAGCCACTGAGCGGCGGCGCCGAGTGGACCGGCCAGCGCCAGCAGGTCCCCGGGTGGGACGCGCCCGACCAGCGGCCTCATCAGGGACGGATGGACCCGGGCGGCGAGCAGGAAGGGGGCGGCCAGCAGCAGGGCGGCGACGATGGCGGAGAGATTGCCTGTCCAAGCCTCCGCCGAGCCCAGGGTAAAAGGGAACAGGGCCACCACTGCGACGAGCAGCCACCAGGCCATGGCCGCCCAGGGGCTGGGGTGGCCCGCCGACGACTGCAGATGCCAGGTCGCCCAAAGGAAGCGCAGCATCAGGAGGACCATGCCGGCCGCGCCCAGGGCCACTAGGCCATGGAGCCAGGACCAGTCGACGGTGTTGAGCGGGGCCTGGATCCCAAGCTTCGCGACCGCCCCGCTGGTCAGCGGTGCACCCGCCATTGCCAGAGCGAGAAAGCCCAGACCGGCCAGGACCCAGCGCGGGGTCCCCGTGCCCGCGCGCAGTCCGACCCCGAGGAACAGGGCCCCCTTCACCAGACCGTGATGGGCGGCGTAGAGCGCCACGGCCGCGACGCCCAACGGGGCCAGTGTGGGCTCCATCAACACGAGACCCAGAATGAGCACCAGGAGCCCCACCTTGCCGACGCTGGAATAGGCGAGAACGGCCCTGGGATCGGACTGGACCAGTCCGACCGGGATCGAGAGGGCCATCGAGGCAAGGCCCAGCAGGATGAGGAGGGCCCCCCAGTCCGGGGCCGCGACCTGGCCCAGGGGCAGGTAGCGCAGCCATCCCAGCAGGGCCACCTTGCTCATGGCCCCGCTCAGGACCGCGGCGGCCGCCGGTGGGGCCGCCGGGTAGGCCAGGGGCAGCCAGACGTGCAGCGGCACCAGACCCGCCTTGATGCCGAGGCCCAGCACCAGCAGCGCGAAGGTTAGGTCCCCCAGGCCCGCGAGGTCCGCCGCGGCTGGGGTCAGGCTGCCGGTCTCATGGGCGACCAGGACCAGCGCGGCGAAGAGCGCCAGCTCCCCGGCCAGGGTCAGCGCGAGATACACCCGACCCGCCCGCAGGGCCTGGGGGCCAGCCGCATGGACCACGAGCCCATAGGCGGCGATCCCCATGACCGCGAAGCCGGTGTAGAAGCTCACCAGGTCCTGACCCAGGATGAGCCAAAGGTTGCCGCCCATGGCCAGCAGGAAGAAGACACGGAAGCGGCCGACCCCGGCGGCCTGGCGGGAGCCTGGGTCCCAGGCCGTATAGACCCCCGCAGCGAGCCACAGCAAGGCGCTGAACCCGAGGAACAGGCGCCCCGTCGCGTCCAGGCCGAGGACGCAGCCGAGCAGCAGCCAGGGGATCTCCAGCCGTGCCCCGTCCGGCACCAGCAGGGCCGCAACGAGGGCCGGGAGAGGCGCCAGGGCGGGTGTCCACCAGAGCCGTCCCCAGCGGGCGAGGGCGGCAAGCAGCAGGGGCGCCAGCCCCGCGGTGGCGAGGAGCCAGGTCATTGCCCGTACTCACGCCGGGCGATAAGCTCGGCCCAACCCAGCGGGCTCGCCACGGAGGCGGCGAAGAGCCCGGCCCCCAGGGCCAGGGCGGCGGTGATGATTGGCGGCCAGAGGAGTGGGGCCAGGGTCTCGAGCCGCCGCGCGGGGATGTGCTCCTCTGGCCAGCGCTCGGGGGGCTCCCTGAACCAGGCCCGGAACAGGATGGGGAAGAAATAGGCGGCATTGAGCAGGCTGCTGGTCACCAGGACCAGGAGCACCCAATCGCTGCCGGCCTCCACCGCCCCCAGGCCCAGATACCATTTGCTCACAAAACCGGCCACCGGCGGCACCCCGATCATTCCCAGGGCCCCCACCGTGAAGGCGAGTGTGGTCCAGGGCATGCGCCGACCGACCCCATCCATCTCGCTCACCCGGTGGACCCCGAGGGTCTCCGCATAGTTGCCCGCGCAGAAGAAGAGGGTGATCTTCATCAGGCCCTGGTGCACCAGGTGCACCAGGCCCCCAATGGTCGCCATCGGCCCGAAGATGGAGGTGCCCAGGGCGATGTACGACACCTGGCTCACGGTAGAGTAGGCCAGCCGCTTCTTGAGACCGTCCTGAGTCAGGGCCTTGACCGACCCGTAGAGGATGGTCACGGAGGCCAGAACGGCGAGCACGGCGAGGAGCCCCGCGGACTCGGCGTAGCTCACCCCATAGACGTCATAGACGACACGGACGATGCCGAAGGCCCCGGCCTTCACCACCGCCACCGCGTGGAGCAAGGCGCTCACGGGGGCCGGGGCCACCATGGCCTGAGGGAGCCAGCCATGGAGCGGGACCAGGGCCGCCTTGACCCCGAGCCCCGCCAGGAGCAGAAAGAAGATGACTACCAACTGACCGTGGTACTGGTCCTGGAGGGGCCCGAGCATGCCGCCGGTGGTGAAGGTCACGGGCCCGGCTAGGGCATAGAGCCAGGCCGCGCCGATGAAGAGCAGGGCCCCGCCAGCGACCGTGTAGGCGAGGTAGATGCGGGCCCCCCGCAGGGCGTCGGGGGTCCCGCGATGGGCCACCAGGGGATAGGTGGCGAGGGTCAGCACCTCGTAGAAGACGACGAAGGTCAGCAGGTTCCCCGCCAGCGCGATGCCCACCGTGGCCGAGACGCACAGGCTGAAGAAACCGAAGAAGCGGCTGCGGTGGGGGGAGTGCTCCAGGTAGCCGATGGCATAGACGGTGGTGACCAGCCACAGGACCGTGGAGAGGGCGACGAAGAGGACCGAGAGCGCGTCGGCGCTCAGAACCAGCTCCAGGCCTGGGGCCAAGGTCAGTCGCGTCTCGTAGACATGGTTCGCGTAGACGCCCCAGATCAGCCAGACCACCAGGGCCAGCTTCACCGTGGCCCCGATCATGTTGAGGGTGGTGCGCAGCCCGACGCTGCCCTCCTTGAGGAAGAAGATCAACAGCCCCGGCACCAGGGAGCTCAGGACGATGGCGCCGGGCAACAGGGTGTCGGGATTCACGGCGCGCCGCCCCCTCCGCTGACCGCCCCGCCTAGCAGGACCCACAGGGGCGCCGATCCGAGGCCCAGCACCACCATGGCGAAGAGGCCCAGGGCGAGGCCGGGGATCTGAATGGCGGGGCCCATCTCGGCCAGCCCACGCTCGGCCCGCAGGGCCGCGGTCTGGGCCTCCCCGTGGCGTGGCCCAGGATCGAAGGCCCCGCCGAGGACGCGGAAGATGTAGGCCGCCGCCAGCAGGGTCCCGAGCAGGATCACGGGCACCCACCACCACTGGCCGGAGTCGATGGCCTGGGCGAGCAGGATCCACTTCGCGTTGAAGGTGCCGCTGGGAGGCAGGCCGATCAGGGCCACCCCCGCCAGGGCCACCCCCAGGGTGACGAGGGGAAGGGCCTGGGTCGCGGGGCCCAGGTCTGCGATCCGGTCGTGTCCCGCGGCCTTCTGCAGCAGCCCGGCGCTCAGGAAGAGCCCCGCCTTCGCGAGGCCGTGGGTCAAGGCGAGCAGCACGGCGGCGGCGATCAGATCCGCCCGGGCGGCGGGTCCGGGGCCCCCTGCCAGCAGGGGGAAGACGAGGAACAGGTAACCCATCTGGGCCACCGTGGAGTAGGCCGCCATCAGCTTGAGGCGTTCCGCCCTGAGGGCGCGCCAGGAGCCCCAGAGGACGGCCCCGGTCCCGAGCACCCCGAGGAGCATCCCGGTCCCGAGGGTCGTCGCCGGGCCGAAGAGGTCCAGCCAGAGCCGAAGCACCAGGTAGAAGGCGGCCTTGACCACCAGGGCGGAGAGGGCCGCGCTCACCGGGGCCGGGGCGTTGGCATGGGCGGGAGGCAGCCAGAAATGGAGCGGGAACAGGGCCGCCTTGAGGAGCAGCCCCCCCACCATGAGCGCGAAGGCGGTCCAGGCCAGGGGGCCGGGCCCCAGGGCGGCCGCCGCCTGCTGGAGGTCCAGGGTGCCGAGCCCCGTGTAGAGCAGGGCCACGCCGAGCAGGTAGGTCATGGAGCCCAGAAGCCCCACCAGCAGATAGCGGAGGTTGGCCGCGACCGCCTCCCGGGCCCCGGTGAGGGCCCCGAGCGAGGCGGCGCCGAGCCCCAGCAACTCCAGGTTGACGTAGAGATTGAAGAGGTCGGCGGCCAGGAAGAGCCCGTTGAGCGCGGTCCAGACGAGCAGCCACAGGGGCCAGAAATGGCGCTCCAGCCGCCCCTTGGCGAAGTAACCGAGGGAATAGAGGCTGACCGCCAGGGCCACCAGGTTGGCCATGGCCAGGAAGGCGGCGGAGAGACCGTCCGCCTGGAGCGCGATACCCAGGGGGACACCCCAGCCCCCGAGGTCCAGGCGCAGCGTGCCCTGGGTCCACACCGCGGTGGCCAGGGAAAGGGCGGCTGCCGTGGTGCTAATCGCGGCGACCAAACCCACCCAGGCGGCCCGGCCTGGAAGGGCGGCGGCCAGGACGGCCCCGATCAGCGGCAGGGCGACGCTCGCCCAGAGCAGGTCAGTCATCCCCGCCTCCCAGCCGCTGCCAGAGGGCGAGGGCGAGCGAGGTGGCGCTCACCGCCACCACGATCCCGGTGAGCACCAGGGCCTGGGGGACCGGATCCGGTGCTTGATCGATGCCCCGGTAGGCGACGGCGACCAGGACCTGGAAGACGCCCGCCCCGGTGATATTGATGGCGATCAGCTTGCGCAGTAGTCCTTCATGACTCAGGAAGGACCAGATCCCCAAGACGAACAGGAGAAGGCCCGCGCCGCCGTAGATGAGCTGGGTGGTCAGGGCCTGGGTCCTCCCTCATCGAGCCGGCCGAGCCCGAAGTTCTGGGGGTGTCCCCCCAGGTACGCGGCCGCCAGGGTGGCCCCGATGGCCAGGGTGGCGGCGGTCTCGATCCCGAGGATGAGCCACTTGGCGAGCCCCGGCGGATAGGTGAGGAATCCCTCGGCGAGCAACCCCAGGGCGAGCCCCGTGAGGGTGAACACCAGGACCCCGAGCCCCAGGACCAAACGCAGCGCGGGCTCCCTCGGTAGCCCCGCGCCCGCGTGTCCGGCCAGCCGCAGGGTCACCCCCGCCGCGCCGAGCATGGCCCCGGCCTGGAAGGCCCCGCCGGGGGCGTGGGCGCCGACCCACAGGAGGTAGCCGCCGGCCAGGATCAGGAGCGGGACCACCCAGGCCACCAGACCCGCCAGCACCTCGCCCGCGGGGCGGTAGCCGGCCGGGGCCGGGCCGCTGGACCAGATCCCCAGGATGGCCGCCAGCAGGACCGCGAGCTCGAGCAGGGTGTCGTAGGCCCGGAAGTTGAGGAGCACCGCGGTCACCGGGTTGGTCACCCCGCTCTCGGGCACCCGCGCGGCCGCGAGCTCGGCGAGTCGCGTCCCCTGATGGGCGCCCAGCGCATCCCAGAAGGCCCATCCCAGCGCCAGGCCAATGACCGCGAGGACACCGGGGATGAGCCCATGACGCCACCCCATCATTGGCCCGTCCTCGCCGAGCCCGGCTCCGCCCGCTGGTCCCGGCGGGCGGCACGCCGGGCGGCGGAGAGGAGCAGGGCGCCGGCCAATCCGGCCCCGATGGCGGCCTCCGCGATGGCGATGTCCGGGGCCCGCAGTCGAGCCCAGACCAGGGACAGCAGCAGTCCGAAGGCGATGAAGAGGATGACCCCTCGGCGCGGCTCTCGGCTGGTGAGGGCCGCCACGGCCAGTCCAACGAGGGTTCCGCAGAGGAGCAGGTCGAAGACGATCAGGGCGGGGCTCAAGTCGCATCCTCCGCGTCGCCACGCAGGCTGCGCTTGGCGATCAGGTGGGCCCCGGTGGCGCCCGCCGCGAGCACCAGCACCCAGATCAGCAACAGCTTGGCCCCGTAGAGCGTATTCGGCGCCATCGGCAGCAGTCCGAGGGTGAGAAAGAGAAGGCCCAGGTTGTCCGCCTTGGTCAACGCATGGAGCCGGCTCAGGGGGTCCGGCAGCCGAATGAGCCCGAGGGTGCCGGCGATGAAGAAGAAGAGCCCGGCGCCGATCAGGGCGGCGCTCACCCAGTCCAGGGGGCCCATCAGGCGTCCACCCCCGGGGGGCGCCGGCGGGTGAAGGCGGCAACGGTCACGGCGGCGAGCAGGGCGAACACCAGGGCCGCATCCACCAGGCCTGGGCTCTGCACCACTGGCGCCAGCACCAGCAGAATGGCGATCCCCGTGGTCCCCAAGAGCTGGGCGGCCATCATGCGATCCGACTGGGTCGGTCCGCGCAGGATCCGCACCAGGCCGACAGACACCGTGGCGAGCAGCACAACGGCGGCGAGCGTGAGGAAGCCGATCATGTCCTGGCAGATGCAGGTGCCGCGAGGGGTTCGTCGAACAGGGCCGCCACCCGCTCCTCAAGCGCCATCAGGGATCCGTAGGGATCTCCCGTTCGATCGAGGGTATGGATCCTCGCCCGGTTGCCCTGGATGTCGGCGGTGAGGGTGCCCGGGAGTAGGTTCACCACGTCCATGAACAGCACCCGGGCCGAGGTACCATGGAGTCGCAGTGGATAGTCGACGAACCCCGGGTTCACGCGGACCCGGGGACCCAGCACCCGACGGGCCACATCCACGCCGCCCTTGAGGGACTCCAGGAAGAAAAAGGGCAGGAAGCGGATCAACCCCAGGAGGGAGAGGCGCGGGATGCTGGCGTGGCTGAGATGGGACTTGGCCCAGAGGGCCGCCGCCACGGCGGGGATGCCGATGATCCAGGATCCCGAGTCGGCCCCTGTCAGGACCACCCAAAGGGCTGTCAACACGGCGGTCCATACCACGAAGGCGGGGGCCCGCCGCAGGGACTTGCGGATCCCTGGCATCGGGACGGCTGCGGCTTGAGTCTCCTCGGACATGGTCTCAGTCATCCAGGTCAGTGGCGCGTCGCGGGGGACGAGCGGGTTTCCACACGCCAGACCCGTAAATGCCGCCGCGGTCCTTGATAGGCAAGGGGTCCAGCCAGGTTCCACCGCCATCGGGTGCGCGCGTCGCCATCGGGGCAACCATTAGACGATCGGACCCCATGTCGGGTGGTCTTTGGGAAATCCGAAGCTTGGCCTGCGAAATTACGAAGTTTCGTCGGGCACCAATCCCTGCGTGAGCCTGCCCCTGCTTACAAGCACGCTAACCCTAAGGGAAACATGAAAAACCTTGTTTGCGATGGGGGACGGTCGGGTTCCACCCTTCGGCAAATTCTGGGCTTTCCGCGGCGCGCGCCGAACCCTCGGGCCAGGGGCCCCGGAGGCGACCTTGGCGGACGCTTGGGTTCGGCAACGGCTGCCGCAACCTGCGGCTACAAGTGAGTATCCGGAAGGGCGCAATGTCCACAAACATCAGGCGAAATCTGTTGACCGGGGTCGTGACTGTGATCCCCATCCTGGTGACGATCTTCGTCTTCAGCTTTTTCTTCAATCTGCTCTCCGGCATCGGGCGTCCGAAGCTCATCATCTTGGCGAACGCGGTGAAGCCCATCTCCGCGGATCTGGCGCGGTGGCTGATCGAGGTGCCGTGGCTCTCGACCTCCCTGGCCGTGCTCCTGACCTTGGGGATGTTGTACCTCCTCGGCTGGTCCATGAATCGGCTCATGGGTCGGCAGATCCTGCGTACGATCGAGACATGGATGCACAAGATCCCGCTGGTGACGACCATCTACGGATCAACCAAGAAGCTTGTGGAGGCCTTTCAGGCGGAGAACGGCCGGGCCCAAAAGGTCGTCCTGATCCCCTTCCCCCACGCCCGGATGAAGGCGGTGGGCTTGGTGACCCGTACCTTTATCGACGAAGAGACCGGGGAGGAGTACGCCGCCGTCTATGTCCCGACGGCCCCTAATCCGACGGGGGGCTACCTGGAGATCGTCCCAGTCGACGAGCTCGTGACCCTGGATTGGACGGTGGACGAGGCCATGACCTTCGTCATCTCCGGCGGCACCACCGCCCCGGACCACATCCGCTTCGGTGCCCGCCGGCCCGAAAACGTTCGGGGGGCGACAGGCTCGCACCCAATCTCCGGCGGGCTCCCAGGACGCCCCCATGCCGTCGAGGAGCTCGCCATCCCCATGAAGAGCCGCGCTGGCCTGTGAGGCGCGGCGTTTCGACTACGAGGTGAAGGAAGATGAATGCACAAACCGACATCGAGATGCTGGAGAGTCATGAGCCGGTCCCGGAGCCGGTCCGATCTAGGCCCGCCGTCCGAGCCGCCCATGGCTGGCGGCGGCTGGCCCTGAGCGCCGTTGCAATCTATACCACGGTGGTCCTGGTGCTCGGAGTCTATTGGTCCGTGCAGCCGGCGCGCTTCGACGTCCGGGCCGCAGCGGCCCAGCGGGCCGGCGGCGAGTCCGCCCTGGTGCCCGGATCCACCATCGTTGCAACGATTAAGC
>JBLMWY010000259.1:0-3459 GCA_050257475.1 Bdellovibrio bacteriovorus | reverse complement strand
CGATTCAGCGCTTTCAGTTCGCCTACCTGGAGAAGGCAACGGAGCTGATCACCCAGGTGCTTCAGGCGGTGGACCCCGTGGTTTGGGGCGACCCCGCCTTCGCCCGCTTCTTCTACCAGGTCTGTCAGGAGCGTGCCGTGGTGGAGTATTACGCGGTGGCGGAGCCCAAGGGCTATTGGTTGCTGAAGGCCGACGGGCAGGCCGAGGTGATGCTGCTCTACGCCGAATGGGAGCTGGACGCCCAGGCGACCGCCGCTGCCGCCGCTCGGGCGCCGGAGGGGGTGGTGCGCCGGCTCAGGCGCCGGCGCGGCGCCCTGTACTTCCCTGGGGAAGACGGGGACCGGGTGCTTTCCGAGTCCCAGTGGTGGGAGGGCTGCTTCCCCGTCTACCCCTTGCCGGGGCGTAGTGACCGCTTCTATGCCCTGATTCCCAACCCGGAGCCACTGTTGCTGGCGCCGGATCGGGTTCTGGGTCTGCGCCACTACCTGAACTATCCGGGCTGAGGGAAGCGGGGGAGGGGCTCGGCAACCGTGACTGATCGATGGGGCCTTGGAGGGGTCCAGACGCCGAGTCCAGGAAAACAAAAGGCCGCACCGAATGCCATGGGTGCGGCCTGTCGAAGGAGGAGTGGATGGTTCCGGGAAAGACGGTACCAGGATGGGCCCGGGTTGTACTTGCGAATTCGCAATCCGGCATGCCGATACCGTGCGAGGGCCCGCCCCCAGCGCGACGCTCGCCTTGGCTCCCGGACTTGGGCTCCCGTCAACCGTCGGGCAGATCCAGGTCGCGCCACAGCCTCAGGGTGGGGCCACTCTGGTTCATGGTGTAGAAGTGAAGGCCGGGTGCCCCGCCCTCGAGTAGGTGTCGGCACAGCCGCAGCACGACCTCGTGGCCGAAGGCCCTTAGGGATTCGACGTCGTCCCCATAGGCCTCGAGGCGGCGTCTCACCCAGCGGGGGATCTCGGCGCCGCAGGCGTCCGAGAAGCGGGCGAGCTGGGTGTAGTTGGTGATGGGCATGATCCCCGGGATGATTGGGATCTGGATGCCGAGGTCGCGGCAGCGATCGACGAATCCGAAGTAGGCGTCTGCGTTGTAGAAATACTGGGTGATGGCGGCGTCGGCGCCGGCCTCCACCTTACGCCGGAAATTCTCGATGTCCCGGGTCGGGTTGAGTGCCTGAGGATGGTATTCGGGATAGGCGGCCACCTCGATACGGAAGGCGTCACCCTGCTCGGCGCGGATGAACTCTACCAGCTCGTTGGCGTAGCGGAAGTCCCCCGCCGCCCCCACCCCCATACCCGAGGGGAGGTCGCCACGCAGCGCGACGATCCGGTGGATCGACTGCTCCCGATAGTGCTGCAGGATCTGTTGAACCTCTGCGCGCCGCGAGCCCACGCAGGCCAGGTGCGGCGCCGTCTCGATCCCCTGGGAGCGCAGCCAGGCCACCGTCTCGAAGGTTCGCTCCCGGGTGGACCCTCCCGCCCCATAGGTCACGGAGAAGTACTCGGGTCCGCGGGCGCTGAGGGCGATCACGGCGCTCTTGAGCTTCTCCATCCCCTCGGCGGTCTTGGGTGGAAAGAGCTCGAAGCTGAAGCTAGATCGACTGGATGTGGTGGCATCCATCCTGACGTCCTCTGCTGGGATACGAAGGATGCGGCTTGGAGCCTCCGCGGCTTAGGCCGCGACGTCGAGGAGCCGACGGCCGATACCGACCGCCGTGCTCCCTCTCCTCGGCTCGGGTCGCTCGCGACTCGGCCCGTCCTCAGTACCGGTAACGCTCGGGCTTGTAGGGCCCCTCGACCGCCACCCCGATATAGCCCGCCTGGGCGCGTGTCAGGGTGGTCAGATGCGCCCCGATCTTTCCGAGGTGCAGTCTCGCCACCTCCTCGTCCAATTGCTTCGGCAGGGTATAGACCCCCACGGGGTAGTTCCCCGTGTGGGCGAAGATCTCGATCTGGGCCAGCACCTGGTTGGTGAAGCTATTGGACATCACAAAGCTCGGGTGCCCGGTGGCGCAGCCGAGATTCACCAGCCGCCCCTTCGCCAGCAGGATGATGCGCTTGGCCGGCTTACCATCCATGTGCGGAAAGATGACGTGGTCCACTTGGGGCTTGATCTCCTCCCACTCGTAGCGCGCCAGGCTGGCCACATCGATCTCGTTGTCGAAGTGGCCGATGTTGCAGACGATCGCCTGATCCTTCATGGCCGCCATGTGGTCATGGGTGATGACCTCGAGGTTCCCGGTAGCGGTGACGAAGATGTCCGCGATGGGGGCGGCCTCCTCCATGGTCACCACGCGGTAGCCCTCCATGGCGGCCTGGAGGGCACAGATCGGGTCGATCTCCGAGACCCAGACCGTGGCCCCAAGGCCGCGCAGGGACTGGGCGCAGCCCTTGCCCACGTCTCCAAAGCCGCAGACCATCGCAATCTTGCCCGCGATCATCACGTCGGTGGCGCGCTTGATGCCGTCCACCAGGGATTCGCGGCAGCCGTAGAGGTTGTCGAACTTGGACTTGGTGACTGAGTCGTTGACGTTCATGCCGGGGAAGAGCAGGGTCCCCGCGTTGGCCATCTCGTAGAGGCGATGCACCCCCGTGGTGGTCTCCTCGGTCACGCCTTTGATGCCCTCCGCGAGCTTGTGCCAGTGGCGGGGGTCGCGCTCGAACTGTCTTGCAAGAACCCCGAGGATGGCGCTCCACTCCTCGTTGTCGTCCGCGCTGGGGGTCGGCACTCGCCCGGCCCTTTCGAACCCCACGCCCTTGTGGACCAGGAGCGTGGCATCGCCTCCGTCATCGAGGATCATGTTGGGGCCCCTCTTCTCCCCATTGGGGCCATCGGGCCAGTTCAGCACCCGCTCGGTGCACCACCAATACTCTTCTAGGGTCTCCCCCTTCCAGGCGTAGACGGGGATGCCCCGGGCGGCGATGGCGGCGGCGGCGTGGTCCTGGGTGGAGAAGATGTTGCACGAGGCCCAACGGACCTGGGCGCCGAGCTCCACCAGGGTCTCGATCAGGACCGCGGTCTGGATGGTCATGTGTAGGCTGCCGGTGATGCGGGCGCCTGTCAGGGGCTTGGACTGGCCATACTTGGCGCGCAAGGCCATGAGCCCCGGCATCTCGGTCTCGGCGATGCGGATCTCCTTACGCCCCCAGTCGGCCAGTGACAGGTCGGCGACCTTGTAGTCGGTGAACTCACTCATGGGTTTAAGCTCCGGATGTTAAACGTGAGTGAGCGCCGTTGGAGGGTCGACCCGGCCACCGAGCCTGGCCGGGCACGACCCGGTCGCAGCGCTCCTCGGCGGCGAGGTTTGAGAATGATCTGACCGTGAATGAACGCAAATCAAGCCGTTGGCCCGTTGGGCTCGGCCTGAGCCCGTGGCGGCCTCGGCCATGGCCTAGATGCCGCAGGCGTTCCGATGCCATGCTATCGCTTGCGCTCTGCTCCTCCCCTGTTGCGTTT
>JBLMWY010000258.1:0-4724 GCA_050257475.1 Bdellovibrio bacteriovorus | reverse complement strand
GAGCAGGTTGAAGAAGTTGTGGTTGCTGGTGGCGATGATCAGCACCTGCCACAGGATGGTCACCCAAGCCGCGAAGAGCCGCCAGGGGCGCGGCAGGAAGATGAAGAAGGGCACCACCAGCTCCACGAAGAGGGTGCCGCCGGTCCCCAGGCGCAGCAGCCAATCCGGGAGCTGGTGGGCATACCAGGCCCCGGCGTGGGGTAGGGGCTGGGTCTCGAAGTAGTGGCGCAGGGCGGTCAGGTCGCGCCAGCCGGGGTCGCCTGAGATCAGCTTGGAGAGACCGGACTCGAAGCGCAGGCGAAACAGTAGCCAGCGGAAGAGCCAGATCACCAGCCGGGTGCCCCCGGGGAGCAGGATCGCGAGGAAACCCGCCTCCAGGAGCAGGTTGTCCCACTGGAAATGGGTGAAGTACTGGCCTGCGTGGACCAGGGAGAGATAGAGCAGGAACAGCAGGATCAGCAGGGCGCGCTCGCCCCAGTCGCGACCCCGGACGGGGCCGAGCCAGGGCCAGAGGGTGAGGAGCAGGCCCAGGGCCGCGCCGCCCCAGGCCACGGCGACCAGGGCCCAGTCCCCGGGGGCGATCCAGAACACGGAGGGGTAGGCGAGCAGACGCAACGCCCCGTGCTGCTCCGCGGCGAGCTGGAGCTGCTCAGACATGGGGTAGATCCCCTGAGAGCCCGCCAGGGCCTCGATCTGCGGGGCCAGGGAGGCAAAGGCGGCCAGGTAGATGAGCCCAAGGAGCCGCAAGAAGACCCAGGCCACCAGGCGATAGTCCGCCGCCCCGGCCTGCAGGATTCGCCTCGCCCAACCCATTGTCATGTCAATCAACGCCCGCTGGCTAGTCCGGGATGCGGTCCACGTCCACGGCCACCCTGAGGTCGTGCGCCCCGCCACCGTAGAAGATGCCACGCATGGGGGTCACGTCCTGGAAGTCGCGGCCCACGGCGGTGGTGATGTGCTGCTCGCCGAGAGTCTGGTCGTTGGTGGGATCGAAGTCCACCCAGCCCAGCTCCGGCACCAGGATGGAGAACCAGGCGTGGGAGGCGTCCGAGCCCCGCAGCTTAGGCTGACCCGCGGGCGGCAGCGTCTCCAGATAGCCGCTCACGTAGCGGGCCGCGAGCCCGAGGCCCCGCAGCCCGGCGATGGCCACATGGGCGAAGTCCTGGCAGACCCCGCGGCGGTGCTCCATCACCTCGGCCACCGGGGTGGCCACGGTGGTGAAGTGGGGGTCGTACTCGAACTCGGCGAAGATGCGCCCCATCAGCTCCCGGGTAGCCTCCAGGATGGGCCGCCCCGGGGTGAAGGAATCGGCGGCATAGGTGGTCGCCGCAGGTTCCAGGGGCACCAACGGCGAGGGCAGGGCGAAGATGCGCCCGTCCACCAGGGCTGGGTCGCGGCCCCCGTGAAGCCGCTCCAGGGCGAGCTCCCAGGGCAGGGTGGTTGCGGGGTCCGGCAGCGCGGGGCGGCTCACCTCCACGTCGCTCAGGGCCGTCACCTCCAGGGCCGAATGGGACTGCTGGATCGAGAAGTAGTTGACCCGGTTGCCGAAGAAATCCTGGTGCTCCCGGTTGACCGCGGGCCAGGGATCGATGCGTAGCTGGCTGGCAAGGCAGCGCTGACCATTGGGTCCCTGACGGTGGGGCTTGAGGTGCAGCAGGCTGTGGCAGAGCGATACCGGCTCCGTGTAGCTGTAGTGGGTCACGTGGGTGACGCGGAAGCGCATCAGGCGCTCCCTCCGACGCGCCGCAGCAGGCTGTGGGGCTGCTCCTCGTGCCGGAAGTACTGGGCGGTGAGGGCGTCCGACACCGCCGCGAGCTGTCTCTCCAGGGCGCTCAGCATGCGATCCAGTGCCACCCGGCGCCGGCGCTGGGGATCCGGCTGGGCCAGGACGTCGATCTCCGCCAGCCGCACCTCCGTGAGGCTGCGCATCACCAAGCGCTCCGCCGGGGTGCGGCCCAACGCCAGGTCACCCCGCGGCATCTCCCCGACCAGCCGCTCCAGCTTGGCGAGCTGATAGGCCAGGGCGCGGGGATTGCCCTCGTCCTGGAAGACCAGGTCGAGCAAGGCCCCAACCCGGGTGCCGGCGCGGTAGCGACGGCGGTAGGTGATGAGGCTGTCGGTCACCCCCAGCACCGCCTCGATAAGGGTCGTCTCATCTTGCTCCGACACCACCGGCGTCAAGGTGGAGCGCAGCAGGGCCGCCAGCGAGGCCCCCCGCTCTAGGCGCCGCCCAGCCTCCAGGAAGTGCCAGCCCTCGTTGTGGGTCATGTTCTCCTGGGTGAGTCCGGAAAAGGCGACCAGGGAGGTCACCAAGGGGTCCAGCTCGTCGAGTGCGAGGGAGAGCTGGTCTGGTGGGTTCCGCGTGAGATTGGCGAGACGCCCCTCGATGTCGCTGACGATGCGCCAGGTGTCCACGGACAGACGCTCCCGCACCGAGTAGGCGGCCTGTCCAAGTGCCCGGAGGGTCTGGGGCAGGGCCCCCAGGCGGGTCGGATCAGAGATCAGGGAGAGCATCTCCGGCACCGGGTTGGCCAGGCGCCCCTCGGCCCCCGCCCCCACGAAGCCCGGGAAGGCCTGACTCTGGTTGGTCAGCGCCTCCAGGAGCGAGCGCATGTAGCAGGAGTCCGCCCGGGAGACCGAGAGCTGGGTGCGCTCCGCGAGCTTGAAGATGGTGATGCGCAGGAGCCGCACCAGACCCTCGGCGCGCTCCGCGTAGCGCCCGATCCAGAACAGATTGTCTGCCACCCGGCTGGACACCTCGCTCTCCTGGGTGACCGCCGGGGCCTGGGACTCACTGGCGGCCAGCAAGGTCTCCTGGCGCTCAGGCTCCGAGGCCAGCACCCAGGCATCCTTGCCCAGGCCCCCCAGCTTGCTGGTGATCAGGGGGCCGTCGAGGCTGAGTGCCACCCGTCCCAGGCCCCCGGGCATGACCGCGTAGCCATCCTCCTCGGCCACCAGGAAGGTGCGCAGCACGTTGGGCCTGGGCTCCAGGTGCTGGCCGATCAGGGCCGGGGCGGTGGAGGGCCTGACGCACTCCTGGGCGACGTAACGGTTCGGGTTGGCCCCAATGGCGCGGATCAGGGCCTCGCGGGCCGATGCCTCCATGGCGGCGGGGAACAGACACCGCTGCCCCGGGGGCTTGCCCGCCTGCTTGATGACCAGGGCGTCCAGATGGGCGAGCACGTGGTCCCTGTCCTTGCGGTTGCCGCACCACCAGGTGTAGATGTCGGGTAGCAGCAGATCCTCTCCCAGCAGGTGTTGGCACAAGGCGGGCAGGAAGGCCATGAGACCCGGGTGCTCCAGCACCCCACTGCCCAGCGCATTGGCCACCACCAGGTTGCCGGCGCGCACCGCCTGTACCAGACCCGGGACCCCCAGCAGGGAGTCCTCGCGCAGCTCCAAGGGGTCGCACCAGACGTCGTCGAGCCGCCGCAGCACTGCGTCGATGCGCTCCAGGCGGCCCAGGGTGCGCAGCCACAGGGCCCCGTCGCGCACCGACAGGTCGCCCCCCTGCACCAGCGTGTAGCCCAGGTAATTGGCCAGATAGGCGTGCTCGAAATAGGCGTCGCTCTGGGGTCCCGGGGTGAGCACCACCACCCGAGTATGGCCCTCCCGACCGGGGGCCAGTCCGGTGAGCGTGCGCCGCATGGAGCGGAAGAAGCCGGCCAGGCGATGCACGTGGGAGTCCCGGAACAGGCTCGGGAGGACGCGCGAGAGGACCACCCGGTTCTCCAGGGCATAGCCGGCCCCGAGCGGGCTTTGGGTGCGGTCGCCGATGACCCGCCAGCGCCCGTCGGGCATGCGGGTGAGATCGGCCGCGTACTGGATCAGGGGGCGGCGGCCCGCCACCTCGATCCCGTGGCAGGGCAAGAGATAGTCCCGGTAGCCGTCGATCAGCTCGGCCGGGAGCAGGCCGCGGCGGATCAGCTCACGGGGGCCATAGAGGTCGAGCAGGATGAGGTTGAACAGCTCGGCGCGCTGCATGAGGCCGCGCTCGAGCTCCGCCCACTCCTCGCTGCGGATCAAGAGCGGCAGCAGGTCCAGCTCCCAGGGGCGCGACATGCCCTGGTCGTCGCCATTGAGGTTGTAGGTGACCCCGTTGTCGCGCACCATGCGCGCGGCCTCGCGCCAGCGCTCCTCGATGCCGGCCGGGCCCAGGGTGCGCAGGGCGTCGAGGAAGTACTGCCAGTGGGGACGCACCGCTCCCCGCTCGGGCCGCATCTCGTCGTAGCAGCCGGGCAGGGGCCGATAATCGTCCACCAGCCCTGGGTGCTCCAGGACCGGCGCCAGGTCGGGTAGGGACATGGGCGAGGCTCGTCGTGCGCGTCGGCTCCTGATTAGACACGCCAGGGGATGGGGTTACAAGGCGGGTGTCCCGCCTTGGGCGGGGAGCGTCCTCGCCCCGGGGCGTGGCGAGCCCCCAGGGAGGTGGTCCGCATCCCGCGCCCGCGCCGCGGATCAAGCCACCTGGGGGTTGAGGGCCGGAAGGTGGGCCCGGCGGATTCGGCTCTCGGTCCGGCGTGGGCGAAGCAGCGCGGGGGCACGTCCGATCTGGCGCATGAAGTCGCGCTTCCAGCGGGGGAAGTCGATGTCTTGGCGCCCGTAGAGGGCGGCGTCGAGCTGCTCCATGAGGCGCGTGAGCTTGGAGCGATCCGCCCGAGGGCGCAGGGCCAGGATGCGCTCGGTCATATTGGGGAGGCTGCCGGTCCCGCAGGCGCGCAGAT
>JBLMWY010000257.1:0-8971 GCA_050257475.1 Bdellovibrio bacteriovorus | reverse complement strand
TCCTGTGCATGGGTTTCGCCGGTGTCGCCGTCGGGGCGTCATCGGGGCCCCAGACATTCTCGGATGCCCTGCGTGCCGCGGGTTGGGGGGTGGAGGTGCTGGCTGACGGGAGTCTCCAACTGACACCTCTGGGCCGATCCACCCAGGGGCCGACGCCCGAGGCCGAGTCGCAGTCCCCCAGCCCCCCGGTCGATCCGCAGGCCCAGCCCCCGGGGGCCCCGATCGGAGACTCGGTGGACTGGACGCTCCTGCGCAGCTCCGGCTGGCGGGTGGAGCGGGATGCGGACCAGGCCATCCTGCTCTTCCCCCCGGGGTCCGTGGTCCCCGCCGATTCGGCGCCGGCGCCGTTAGCCCCTGCGGACGTCCCCGAGCGTTCGGCCGTAGCCGCGCCGGACCTGGAGACCCTGCTGGCCGTGCGCGGTTGGCGGGTGGAGCGGGAATCGGATGGGACCCTGATGCTCCATCCCCTCTTTGGTGCCTCGCCCGGTCTGTCCGTCTCGGCGCGGAGTCTCGGTCAGGTCCCCACGGCAGTCGCTGAGGGGCGGGTGTCCGTGCCGGTGGACACCTGGGAGAAGGCTCGGGCGGTCGCCGCGTCTTGGCTGGAGTCCGTGGGTGATCCGGTATTGCGACTCGGCAAGATCCGTCGCATCCATGACGTCTATGTGATCAGCATCGTCGGGGCCAGCCCCCCCCATACGCTGCGTCACCAGGTCAGTGTCGCGGTGGACGACGGGCGGGTCCTGGTCCTGAAGTAGCACCCGATCCGAACCAGGGTGTCGTCCAGGATCGGGCATGGCTTCTAGCACCCACAGCGCGCGTACGCCTGATCGGCGGTCCCTGTCGCCGCATTTGGTAGGTAATTTCCCTTAGGGGCAGCCGGCGGGATCTGCCAAGTTGTCAGGGGTGCGATTTCCTCCTCTTGGACCCCGCCCAGCCGCCGTGGAGTGCGCCTGCGAGAATCGTCCAACCACCTGTTCGGCCGAAAGGTTCCACTCCGCACCTCAGCGCCCCTAGTATCCTCCCGAGGGCCAATCCGGCCCCGCCCCGAAGGGTTCATAAGAGCCAGCTTGTGACAAACGGTCAGGTTCGGTCGAGCGGACCAGGCCCCGGCACCTAGCGGCCATTCCGAAATTCGCTTCGAAAACAGCGATGCGCGTCCCAGTCGCGAAAATTGGCGCGGATGCTGCTTGGACCCGATCGGCGGTCGCGGGACGGCGATGAACGGCACCCTGGAGGCGATTCGATTCCAACCCTTGGGGCCCCGCCGTGATGGGATAGCGCGATGGGAACCATTGAGCGAGGTTATCCGAATGAGACAGATAGCCATGACGATCGCGGTGCTGCTCGCAGCCGTGTCAGACCCAATGCTGGGCGATACGCGCGAGGGCGGCTACCCAATCGCGGGGACCCAGCCGTTCCAACGGCCCGCTGGGGCACCGGTGATCTCCGAGGTCCAAAAGACCAAGGGCTGGTATACGCGGGCTTTGACGGGGATCTCCCTGCCCTATCCCGCCAGCCTTCGGTTCCTCGAGGACCAAGGGAACTGGTACACCCCATTTAACCATCCAGGCATGCATGGCCGTTACGACATCCGCGGTTGGTATGGCCAGTGATGCTGTTAGCCCTGGGTTATTCACATCCTTTGGAGGACTCGGAATGACGACACTGAAGAGGTTCAAGAAAGCCGCCGTTTCTGCGCTGGTGGGTCTAGCCCTGGCCGGCAGCGGAACAGCGGCGTACAGCATGGATGGCATGTCCGGGATGGGCGGCATGTCCGGGATGGGCGGTATGTCCGGCATGCAGGGAATGGGGGGCATGTCCGGCATGGGCGGTTGGGTCTGGGTACCCGCCGGCATGGGTGGCATGTCCGGGATGCAGGGCATGGGTGGCATGTCAGGGATGCAAGGCATGGGCGGTATGGGCGGCATGTCCGGCATGGGTGGCATGTCCGGGATGCAGGGCATGGGGGGAATGTCCGGGATGGGCGGCATGTCCGGCATGTCGGGCTACTTCCGGATCACCCCTGACGGGCAAATCTTCTTCTACCCTGCCACTGGCATGTCCGGCATGAGTGGGATGGGTGGCATGTCCGGGATGGGCGGCATGGGTGGTATGTCCGGGATGGGCGGCATGTCCGGTATGGGTGGCATGTCCGGTATGGGTGGCATGTCCGGGATGGGTGGCATGTCCGGGATGGGTGGCATGTCCGGTATGGGTGGTATGTCCGGGATGGGCGGCATGTCCGGGATGGGCGGCATGTCCGGGATGTCGGGTAACTGGGTCTGGGTTCCCAGCGGCATGTCCGGAATGGGTGGTATGTCCGGGATGGGTGGTATGTCCGGGATGGGTGGCATGTCCGGTTGGACCCCGCCGGCCCAATGATCACGCATCATGATCTCGTGGCTTGCCGCTTAACCTAGCAAGCCTGCTCAGCACAGGGATGTGCTGTTTTTTTTAGCGGTGAGACCCTGATCCGGAGCGGCAAGCGGCGGATGAGTCCCTTGCCGCGGTGCTGCAGGGACCAAGCCCAGTTTGGACTCGCCGTGTCTGGTGGATCGGTAACCCCAAGCAGAGCGATCAAATGACCTTCAGGGATGGGCGATGGGGCCAATGGACGGCGCCACACAGTTTTCGGAGGTTTCTCATGTCAAAGGCCAACCCGTTGGCGATGCTGCTTGCGTTGGCGTGCCTGACGGTCCAGGCGGATACCCAGGTGGCCCAGGGTCTCACCTATGAACAGGCCCGTTGGCACCCCTTGCATTTCAGGCCCGCGAGCGAGACTGCAAGCGACGACCAGTGCCTCGCCTGTCACGCGGAGGTTCTGGAGAACAGCATCCGGGCGGAGTCCCCCGCGGGGGTCAAGGCGAGCGAGGTCCTGGCCTGGTATGAGACCCTCGACACCTATACGGGCGAGGAGGATACCTTCCACCGCCGTCACCTCGTTACGGACTATGCCAAGCAGGTGATGGATCTCAAGTGCAATACCTGTCACCTGGGAAACGATCCGCGGGAGGAGACGGCGATGTCCCACGCGGGCGGTGACCCGACCCTGACCCAGCGCAAGCACGTGGACCCCAATATCTGCCTGTTGTGCCACGGCCAGTTTCCTTATCAGAACATGGGCGTTCCGGGGCCTTGGCTGGAGTACGGACACGCCTTCCAGAACAACTGCCTGCTCTGCCACGTCACCTTCCGCACCAACCGGCACAACGTCAACTATCTGAAGCCCGACGCGATCGAGACGCTGGCCAAGGAGAAGGAGGACGTTTGCTTCGGCTGTCACGGCGGCAGGCCCTGGTATCGGATCAGCTATCCCTATCCCCGCCATGCCTGGCCGACCATGGCCACGGTCGTGCCCGACTGGGCCAAGGGCCGACCGACGGAGTCGGAGCCCCGCTTCCTGGTCGGGGTCAATAAGACGGCCGAGCCGCCGAGCCCGCAGCCCCAAACCCAGAACCCGACCGGCGAGGCGCCGACTCAAGTGCAACCCACCGGTCAGGGCGCCCAGCAAGAGGGTAAACAGTGATGAACGATCTCTCCGATCCCTGTCGTCGAGACGACCTTGCCCTCCTGGAGGGGCGGCTCAACCTGACCCGGCGCAGCTTCCTCAAATCCACCGCCGCCGGTGCCGCGGCTCTGGGCGCCGGTGGTCTACTCAAGATCCCCGAGGCCAAGGCCTTCGCCTACGAGCCCTACCCCCGGGACGACGAGCTCAAGACGGTGGTCACGAGCTGCGCCCATAACTGCGGGTCCCGCCACATGCTGGTGGCCCATAAGAAGGGCGACGTGATCGTGCGCCTGTCCACCGACGATGGCCGCTATCAGCGTGACGGCTTCTTCGGTAAGGACACCGAGGAGGAGCCGCAGATCCGCGGCTGCCTGCGGGGGCGCTCCTACCGCCAGCGGCTCTATTCACCCGAGCGGTTGCTCTATCCCATGGGGCGGGTCGGCAAGCGCGGGGAGGGCAAGTTCAAGCGCATCTCCTGGGAGGAGGCCCTGGAGTACGTCGCGAACAAGATGATCGAGATCAAGGAGAAGTACGGCAATACCGCCCTTGTCGACCAGAGCTATGCGGGCGCTTCATATGGGGTGCTCCATAAGTCCGATCAGATCGAGGGGCTCCTCGGGCGTTTCCTGGGCATGTTCAGCTGCCGCACCAGCTCCTGGTCTGTCCCCTCCTATCAGGGGACCACGGCCAGCTCCCGCTGGACCTTCGGGACCATCGAGGACGGCAACGAGGACGACGCATTCGCCCATTCCAAACTCATCATCATGTGGGGGTGGAATCCCGCCTATACCTTCCATGGCGGCAACACCTTCTATTACATGCGTCTGGCCAAGCAGAGGGGCTGCAAGTTCGTCTTGGTGGACCCCCAGTACACCGACTCGGCGGCCTGCTACGACGCCTGGTGGATCCCCATCAAGCCCAATACGGATGCCGCCATGATGGCGGGCATGGCCCATTACATCTTCACCAGCAACCTGCAGGATCAGGAGTTCATCAACCGCTTCTGTCAGGGCATGGATGCCGGGACCATGCCGGTGTGGGCCTCCGGGAGTGCGAACGGCCAGGAGAATTTCCGGGACTATATACTCGGCGCTTACGACGGTGAGCCGAAGACCCCCGAGTGGGCCTCCAAGATCTGCGGCGTCTCGGCGGAGGATATCCGCAAGCTCGCCCATCTCTACGCTACCACCAAGCCCGCGGCGCTCAAGGCCTCCTGGGCGCCGGGTCGCAACTCCTACGGCGAGCAATACAACCGGATGGGAGCGGCACTGCAAGCCATGACCGGCAATATCGGCGTGCTCGGCGGCTCCGCGGAGGGCGTGGGCAAGGCCTGGCACGCCGAGGCCGTGGCCTACCCCTACGACGAATACGCCAACATCTGGTTCGCCGCCATCAAGTCCGATCGCTGGGCCCACTGTGTTTTGAACTACCCGAACGTCAGCCGCGAGGAGATCGGGCTCTGGCCCCGGGAGGACGAGCGCGACGGGGTCATCCCCAACATCAAGGGGATCTTCTGGCAGGGCTCGGACTGGTTTAACCAGCTCACCAACATCAACAAAGAGATCCAGGCGATCAACAAGCTGGAGCTGGTGGTGTGCATGGACTCCACCATCACCCCCTCCGGTCTCTATGCGGACGTGCTCCTGCCGGTGGCCACCCACTTCGAGCGTCACGACGTGGCCCTGCCCTGGTACAAAGGCCATTACTACATCCATCGGCCCAAGGTCATCGAGCCCATGGGGGAGTCCAAGACGGACTTTCAGATCTTCACCGAGCTTGCCTATCGCATCGGCTGGAAGACCGGCATGGGCGATCGCTTCGGCAAGACCTATAACCCCAAGGCGGACCGGAGCTATTTCTTCAACCCGGACCCGGTGGACGAGGCCTATCTGCGGGAGTGGTGGGAGGGCAAGGTCATGCCCCACCAGCACGTGGACATGCCTTGGGACGAGTTCAAGCAGCGGGGCGTCTACAAGTTCAAGCTGGATCAGCCTCACGTTGCCTTTCGGGACCAGATCGAGAAGGGTGTGGCCTTTCCCACGCCCTCGGGCAAGATCGAAATCCTGTCCTCCCAGTTGGCCCAGATCTCGGACTGGACCCGGACCATGTATGGCTATCACATCCCCTCGATCCCCAAGTGGATCGAGCCCTGGGAATCCCTGAACAGCCCCAAGACGTCCCAGTACCCATTCCATCTCATCTCGCCGCACCCGCGCTGGCGCACCCACTCCATCTTCAACAACTGTTCCTGGCTGCGGGAGACCTACGAGCAGGAGGTCACCATCAATGCCTCGGACGCCGCACGGCTCGGGATCAAGACCGGGGACGCAGTGGAGTTGTGGAACGAGCGCGGTCGCGTGGTGGTGCCGGCCTATGTCACCGAGCGCTGCATGCCGGGGGTGCTGGTGCTCCACGAGGGGGCCTGGATGGACCTGGACGAGAACGGGGTGGATCGGGCAGGCAACCCGGACATGCTGACCCTGGACGAGCCGAGCCCCGCCGGGGCCTTCGCCTACAACACGGTGCTCTGCAGCATCAAGAGGAGCGACCTCGAGCATAGGCCCGGCTGGGACAAGCTCGCCACCTCCCGCGCCCACGTCTTCCGGCGTGAGCTCTAACGGTTTCGGAGGATCCAACCATGGCTGAAGAAAAAGACCAGGGTACGATCAAGGAGGCCATCAAGCGCCGCAAGCGGGAGGCCTATACCCCGGTGGTGCCCGAGATGCAGCTCGGTTTTGTCCACAACAACGTGGACTGCATTGGCTGTCGGGCCTGTGAGATCGCCTGTAAGGACAAGAACGGGCTGCCCCCCGGGCCGCGCTTTCGGCGGGTCCAGTACATCGAGGGGGGGACCTATCCGGAGGTCTACGCCTACAAGGTCAACACCTCCTGCAACCATTGCGCGGAGCCGGCCTGCCTGCCCGCCTGTCCCACCGGGGCCATCTGGAAGCGCAAGGACAACGGCATCGTCGATATCGACTCGACCCTCTGCATCGGCTGCCGCCGTTGTGAGGCCGCCTGCCCCTACGGGGCGCCCCAGTTCATCCCGGAGCAGAACATCGTCTCCAAGTGCAACCTGTGCGTCGACGAGATCGAGGCCGGACGCAAGCCCTATTGCGTCATGGCCTGCATGATGCGCGTCCTGGACATAGGCCCTATCGATCTCCTGCGGGAGAACCGGTACGCCACCAAGGCAATCGGGCCCCATGAGGAGCCGGTTCGGGCGGTCAAGAACTTTGCCACCCCGGAGCTGACCAACCCATCCATCGTGTTTGTCGCCCACAGCAAGGGCAAGGTGGAGAAATGAGTGCCGTGCTCGCGGATGTCTCGACGTACGGGGTCCAGTCCCCGCGCCTGACCCGTTTGCGCGCGGCGGCCGCGGAGGATCTGCGCATCCTCGCCCTGCTCCATGACCGGGAGTTGGACCGGGAGCTGATCCACGCGCTCTGGCAGGACTGCTACGAGGATTTCCTCGGCCTCCGGCTCCAAGGGGAGCGGGCGTCACACGCCCTGGGCATGCTGCGGGAGGGTCTGACTGAGATTCCGACCGAGCTAGGCCAGGCGACGCTCGACCGGCTGGCCGCCGACTACGCGGACATCTATCTCACCTATGGTCTGCGCGCCTCTCCCTGCGAGTCGGTCTGGCTGGACGATGACAACTTGACGCTACAGGAGCCCATGTTTCGGGTGCGCGCCTGGTATCGGCGCTACGGCCTCGCGGTGACGGACTGGCGTAAGCGCAGCGACGATCACCTGGTCTACGAGCTGCGCTTCTTGGCCCATCTGCTGGATTGCGAGGGGGAGTCCGTGGACCTCGGGGAGATAGGCCGCTTCATGGACGAGCATCCCCTGCGCTGGGTACCTCAATTCGCCGAGCGGGTCGCGGGCCGTTGTGCCACGCAACTCTACGCGGGTCTAGCCCTGCTCACGGCGGCCTACCTGGACGAGCTGCGGGACCTGGTGGCGGAGCTGGTCGGCACGCCGCGTCTCTCCGCCGAAGAGTTGGCCGCGTCCGTGGTACCCATCACTGGCTGGGACCTTGAGGCAGAGGGTCCCTATCTGCCGGGCGTTAACCCGTCCTGGTGACGCTGTGGGGGGCCTACGGGCAGGCTTCGGACGTGAGGACACGGCGGAGGTGCTGCTCCCGGAGGTAACGGCGGAGCGCTGCGTCCATTCCCACATGGAGCAGGCCAGCTGCCGTGCCTGCCTTGACGCCTGTCCTACCGGCGCCTGGGTCATGGATGACGAGCGCCTGGGCATCGACGTCGCCCAGTGCGACGGCTGCGGTCTCTGTGCCACGGGCTGTCCTGAGGGCGCGATCTCGGAGCGCTACGCCCCCGCGCGGTTTCTGGTCGACGGCGTCGGGATAGGCTTCGCCGCCTGTGACCGAAGCGGAGTGGCCGCCCTGGCCGATGAGGCCCGTGAGGGTTTGCTTCCCTGCTTGCATGTGCTCGGAGTCCGCGCGCTCCTGGGGCTCCACGGGCACGGTGTGCGTCGGTTGGTCCTGTGCCGGGGTGAGTGCTCCCGTTGCCCCCGCGGGGAAGCCGTTCCCATCGAAGCCCATCTCTCAGCGCTCAATGCGCTCCTCGCAGACCGCGGCCTGGGAACGATAGCGGCGGACGTGCTGGCGGCCGGTGCCTGGCTGCGCGCCCTGAGCGCCGCCCGATGCCGGCACGAATCCGCCCCCATGGGCAGGCGGGCCTTCGTGCGGCGGATCTTTACGTCGGCGGCGGAGACCGCTGCCGACTGGGCAACGCGCCCCGACCCGGGGCCCGGCAATCCGCAGCCGCCGGGGCGCGCCCTACCGGACGACCGGGGAAGCGGACTCTGTCTGTTCGCCCCGCGCATCGATGAGGGCCAATGCACTGGCTGCGATGCCTGTGCGCGCCTCTGTCCCCATGGGGTGTTCAAGGTGGAGGCCGACGCCTATCGCCTCGACCCCGACGGCTGCACCGGCTGCGGGCTTTGCTCGGACCTCTGCGGGGCGGTCTCGGTATGCCGGTTCGACCACGCGCCACAGCGGCGGCTAGCCCTCCATCCGCGCCGCTGTGCGGCCTGTGGAGTGTCCTTTCACACCCCGAATCTGACAGCCGGCGCCCGGCCGCTGTGCCCCATCTGCGCCCGCACGAGCCACCACCAGAGGCTCTATCAGGTTCTGGACTGAATCCCGGCACATCATCCGCCAGCTCGGCCCGCTCGGCATGAGGGAGCAAGGTTCAATGCCATCCTGGTATTGAATCCCCTGAATCCTGAGAGCGTGCCTGGTTGCGGAGGATGAGCCCCGCTGCCGGTCGTAAGGATTCGGCGACAGGGGGCCGGGAGGCGATGCTTTTCCAGCTTCGCGCTGATTTTCGCCAGGATGGCCAATCATCACCCGCTTGGTTCTCGCTGCAGACGCCAAGCTCAGGCAGCGGGCTTTGCCGTCCAGGACATGCACCAGCCCTTGGCGTTTACCGCCTTGCC
>JBLMWY010000256.1:0-3711 GCA_050257475.1 Bdellovibrio bacteriovorus | reverse complement strand
GGGCCACGACGGGCAGAAGGGGCGGATGGCGGGTCAGGAAAAGCACCTCGGACTTGTAGACGTTGCCGATGCCGCAGGCGACCCGCTGGTCCAAGAGTAGGTCCACCAAGGGCGTGTCCGGGGGATTGAGGGCCAGCGCACGCATCCGGATCTGCTCGGCCTTGGGGTCCTCCTGGGTCAGGTCCGGACCCAGTCGCCGGCGCTGGTCCTGGGACTCGAGCCCCGACGACCGCATCAGCTCCACCTCCTTGGCATTGAAGCAGACATAGATCCAGTGCTCCACCTCCAGGACCAGGGCCGCCTGGCGCTCGGGCTTGCGCCAGGGCTCTCCCGGCCGATACCGGTGCCAGGATCCGTAAAGGCCCAGATGGCTGCGCAGGCAGAGCCCGCCATCGAGCTCCAGATAGAGGTGCTTGCCCTTGCTGCCGACCCCGCGAATGCGACGCCCGCCGAGGTCCGGTCTGGGGTGCCCCCAGAGCAGGGCGCGGGCCAGCGGGCGACCATCCAGGGCTGCACCCAGGTACGCGGCAAGCACATTGACAGTGTCGCCTTCGGGCATGGAATCTCAAACCCCGCCTGGGAATCCCGCGCCGCCACCGGACACGCCGACCCCGGCGCCGGCCAAAAAAAACCCCGCGTCTGCGGGGCGAGAGAGAGGAGGACGTTGCGTTGCGGATAGTATGACGCAAACCCGGGTGGAAAGTTCAACAGGTAGTTCGAAATCTGGACATTTTGTAACATTCCGAACATGAATCTGTTCGCAGAATGGACAAGACGAGAGGCTCAGAGGCCGCCGGGGTACCCTGCAGTGGGCCTCGACAGGGCTCGGCGCAACCCCCGCGCCGAGGACCCGGCCGGCGCCCCGGCCGCTGCAGCGGTATCGACCTCCGCCCGTCCCGCCCAAAAGGCCCCGCCAAAAAAAACCCCGCCAACGGCGGGGAACACGACAAGGAGTCAGAGAGCTTCCAAAGAAGCTCGCGGTGTTGGATGATGGCGAGACTAAAAAGTTCTTCGCAATCTGGTCAGATCCCCTTGAGATAAAATGGACACTCGGGGGATCCTTGGAGGGCGGGCTCGGGCACCGGCAAGTCCCGGCAGCGCCCCTGATGGCCGCGCCCTGTTCGCTTCGACCCTGCAGTCGCTGGCCGTGCCGCGGAGACCCCCGGGGCACGGCGCTACTGCGGTCGCAACCCTGTATGCACCCTAGAGCTGGACACTTGTTTTTCTCGTCCGCAACGCCATGAAGCCTTACAGGAGCACCCGATGCCGAGATCATCGGGGACCGTCGTGGCGTCCCATCCACCCCGCCCTGCCGACCGATCCTCGCGACTCACGCGAATCCCTGGTCCCAGGGTGCGACCGTCAAACTTAACGGAGCAGGCATTTATGCCGATAACGATCAGCGGCGATACCCTGGCCTTGGATAAGGCGATCCGCCGGCAAATCGAAAGCGAGGCACAGCGGCTCGCCGAGCGCTTCCCGGAGGAGCGCATTGAGGCGCGCGCCCGCATCAATGAGGAGTTCGACCCCCTGCATGGCCATCGGGTCCGCTGTGAGCTGCGGGCCGACCTCGGGCGAGGCCGCCAACTGGTGGTGCGCGATGCCCGCAAGGACGCCGCCGAGGCCATCCGCGAGGTCTTCGGCACGGCCCGGCGCAACCTGCGCCGGCTGCGGCGTCAGATGGCGGCCCCTCTCGCACCCAGGAACCTCGCTCCCAGCGCCGCCGTGGCGCAGTGAGCCGCCCGCGCTCCAGTGCCCCGCGACCTTGAGGCGGGGCCCCCGGGGCAGGTCGCTGCGAACGCCGGTCTGGGCAGAAAACGCCCGGGTGGAATCAGCGGTGGACGAAGAAGGGATTGCCCTTGTGGCTCAACACCGCCCCTTGGGCCAGGATGCGCTCCACCTTCATCCCCTCCCGGGTCTTCTCGCCCTCCCGGTATTTGAGCCCGTTGATCAGAACGAAGCGCCGGCCCTGGTCGGCATCGTAGACGTGGGCGGTCATCAGGTACTTGGGTAGATCCGCCTCCTGGGCCGGCGTGAGGCGCAGGGACTCGGGATCCTTGTCGATCGGACTTGAGAGGGACTTGACGGGTGCCTTCGGCGCCTTGTCGGTGCCCTGCCCACCCCGAACCTCGCGCTTGAATGCCTCGATCTCAGCGATCAGGTCACGCGGCACGGGCGTGGGAGCCGGATCCACGTACTCCTCGTCCCAGGGCTCGATATAGTCGGCCTCCATCTGACGCTGCAGCGCCATCTCGTCCTCCAGATAGGCGCCATCGGGCGGCGGCGCCTCGGAGGCCTGGGAACCCGCCCGGTCACCGGGTCCATCCTCGGGCCCGGACGGCCGAGCGCGGCTCGCCAGCTTGGGGGGAGGAGGCTCGATCAAGGGCTCAGCGGCCCGCGGTGGCGCGGCGACCGGCCCCTTCCCTGCCGCGAGGGGATCGACAGGCGCGGCAACCGGCCGCTCTTGGCTGGCCGTCGCCAACGATGGCGTGGTCACTGGGCGGGGCGCCTCTGACATCCCCGACGCCGGGGGTCTAGGGGCGACCCCGGCCTGGCCCGGACCTGCCGCCGGCCGAGGGTTTGCATCGGTGGTGGGAGCGGCGGGGACCACCACCCCCAAGGCCTCGCGGCTCGGTTGGGGAACCGGGGCCGGCTCCCTCAGGGCCGCGTACAGGGCGATGAC
The DNA here is from genome assembly GCA_050257475.1 of Bdellovibrio bacteriovorus. Classification (GTDB taxonomy): domain Bacteria; phylum Pseudomonadota; class Gammaproteobacteria; order Chromatiales; family Chromatiaceae; genus Thiodictyon. Next base: position 1,028 of record JBLMWY010000256.1, on the reverse strand, counting down.
CATGGCCAGGGCCGCCAACCCCACCGCCAACAGGGGCCAGTGGCTGCGACTCGGGACCACCTTGTCCTCCTCGAACATCCCGGTGGCGTCCAAGGTCGGGACCCTCCCCAGGTCACGCTCCTGCTGGGATTTTCGCAGGGCTTCGAGGATGTAGCTCATGGCACGGCCCGGGATTGGGTCGCGACCGAGGCGGCGGCAGGCCTATCGGTTTCGTTCAGGGCCGGCGTCGCCGCCACCGCCGCGGGGGGCAGCAGCCGCGGGATACCCGGCGTGCCGGCCGCATTGTGCAGTTGGATCAGGGTGCGGGGGCCGGCGAGGCCGTCAGCGGCGAGTCCCTTGGCGCGTTGAAACTCCCGCAAGGCCCCGGTGAGTGGCGCATCGAAGCGGCCGGAGTCCAGGTAGGCCAGACCACTGTCAGGCACCTGGGCGATCAGCCGGCGCAGCCATCGGACCGAGTCCTCCGAGGCACCAGGTCCGATCAGGGGCGCACCCGTTGGGGGGGGCCGCCACAGCACCGTGTAGTCCCCCGTCCAGACCGATTCCAGACCCGCCACGGGCACCAGCTCGGAGCCACCCTCGAGGTCCAGGGTCGCGTAATCCAGATCGAGACGACCCAGGGCCGCGAAGCGCGGCTCCCCGTAACGATCGCCAACGCGCAGCAGCACCGGACGGTCGAAGTAGCGGACATTGCTCAGCTTGCCCCGCTCCCGCTCACAGCGCAGGCCCAGGGCGGCTACCCGGGCGCAGGGATCGCCGCCACCCAGGTCCTCGATCGCGATGCCCCAGCGTCGCAGCAGGACCCGCAGGGCGGTCTCCTCCGGCATGGCGAGCCGCGCGAGGGTCTCCGCCGCGGCATCGGGGGCGAAGCTGGCCAAGGCCACCCGGGGGAGCGTCGCCTCGGGAGCCTCGGGGCCGGCCGGCGTGGCGGTGGACGCCAAGTCCGAGCCTGGCTGTGGATCTGGCTCGGGCTCAGGCTCGGGCTCGGGCTCGGCGCTGACCAGGACCGGTTCTTCAGACACCAGGGCTTG
>JBLMWY010000255.1:0-20817 GCA_050257475.1 Bdellovibrio bacteriovorus | reverse complement strand
CGGTGAGTGGCGGGTCGAGCAGGGGGATGCCGGCGAGCCCCGTGAGCATGGCCCCAGCCATGGTGACGGCCACCCAGGTGACCGCAATGCGCCGGGCCCTGGGAACGGCCGCCGCGGAGCGGATCCCCTGGAAACGGGCCAGGATGTGGGGCTGGCCGAAATAGCCGAGCCCCCAGGCGGCCAGGGACAGCACGGCGATGAGACCGATGGGAGTCCCGTCCCGGGTGGTGAAGGGGTCGAAGAGGTGGGGGCTGGCCGCGGCGATGGCGGCGGCGGAGGGCTCCAGCCCGCCGAGCTGGTTGACGGCAAAGACGGGTACCGCAATCAGGGCCGCGGCCATCAGGAGACCCTGGAGCACATCGGTCCAGGAGACCGCCAGGAAGCCCCCCACCGCCGTGTAGATCAGGATGGAGAGGGCCCCCGCCGCCACCGCCCAGACGTAGGGCAGTCCGAAGACCGACTCGAACAGCTTACCCCCGGCCACCAGGCCCGAGCTGGTGTAGATCAGGAAGAAGACGAGTACGAACAGGGCGGCGATGCCGCGCAGCAGCCCGCCCCGCTCGCCGAAGCGGTTGGCGAAGTACTCAGGCAGGGTGAGCGCGTCGCCGAAGGACTCGCTGAAGACCCGCAGCCGCGCGGCCATCAGGCGCCAGTTAAGCCAGGTGCCGAGGAGCAGGCCACCGGCGAGCCACAGGGACTCCACCCCCGCCGCGTAGGCCAACCCCGGCAGCCCCAGGAGCAGCCAGCCGCTCATATCCGAGGCGCTCGCGCTGAGCGCGGCCACGCCGCTCCCCAGCCTGCGCCCCCCAAGCACGAAGTCGGTGATGGTGGCGGTGCGCCGGTAGGCCACCCAGCCGATGGCCAGCACCGCCACGAAGTAGACGGCGAAGGTCGCGGCGAGGATCCACCTCTCCTCACTCACGGATGCGATCCGTCCGGGACGACTCGGGGCCTGCCCATCTGGGGACTCGGCGTGTGGCTCAGCGCCTTGGCTTGGGCAAGGCCGCCGGCCCGCGGTGGTCGCTGGGATTCACCGGCTTTTCGGCCCGGCGCAGCAGGCCCGGCGAGACGTTCCAACGCTGGCCCTGATCGCTCAGGACCGAGACCGTCTTGCGGTTGTACTTGGTGATGATCCCGGTCACCAGGGGGTAGCCGTCCGGCTCGAAGCACACCCGGTCGCCGATGCTGAAGTCGAGCATCTGGGCGTGGGCCCGCATCTCCCGCAGGAACTTCAGGCGGGCCACGATGCGGTGGTTGAGCTCGATGAGCTCCTGCTCCGTGAGCCGGTCAATGTCGATTGCCATGTCTCAGTCTCGCTTCGTAGGGCAGGTCGAAGGGGCGTCCGCCCCGACCCGAGCCCTTGGGGCCTCAGATCCGCTCCGCCCTCAGTCCCCGCCAGGCCCGTTGCCCCAGGGTCACCACAGCCAGCACCAGGGCGCCGGCGACCACCCCGAAGAGCCCGTTCAACAGGGCCGGTGTCAACCCGGCCAGGATGACGCCCCCACCGGGGATCAGCTCCACCTCGTGGACCACCCCATGGATCAGGTGATGGACCCAGGGCAGGCCGTGCACCAGGATACCGCCGCCCACCAGGAACATGGCGGCGGTGCCGACGACCGAGAGGGTTTTCATCAGCCAGGGGGCAGCCCTGAGTATGCCGCGGCCCAGGTTCCGCTGGAATCCGGCCCCAGGCCCCTCCCCCGGGCGTTGGCTGAGCCACAGACCCGCGTCGTCCAGCTTCACGATGCCGGCGACGAGCCCGTAGACCCCGACTGTCATCAGGAGGGCGATCCCCACCAGCACCGCCACCTGGGTCCCGAAGCTGACCCCGGCCACGGTCCCCAGCGTGATGACGATGATCTCCGCCGAGAGCACGAAGTCGGTCCGGATGGCGCCCCTGATCTTGTCCTGCTCCAGGGCCCGGAGATCCACCTCGGGATGCACCAGGGCCTCCGCCAGCTCCGCCTGATGCCGCGCCTCCTCCTTGGGATGGAGAAACCGATGGGCCAGCTTCTCCACGCCCTCGAAGCACAAGTAGGCGCCACCCACCATCAGCAACGGGATGATGGCCCAGGGCGCCAGGGCGCTGATCGCAAGCGCCGCTGGCAGCAGGATCGTCTTGTTCTTGAGCGAGCCCTGGGCCACCGCCCACACCACCGGCAGCTCCCGCTCGGCCCGCACCCCGGAGACCTGCTCCGCGTTGAGCGCCAGGTCGTCCCCGAGCACCCCGGCGGTCTTGCGGGCCGCCACCTTGGTCATCACCGAGACATCGTCCAGGACGCTGGCGATGTCGTCGATCAGCGCGAGCAGACTGGCTCCGGCCACGGGCTCCCCCTCCGGCGATGCGATGACGGCGATGATACCGGGTGGGCGGCCACCCTGCGCGCAATGCGCGCGAAGATCCCCCGGCTGGGGGTGCTAGTCTTCCTGAGTACCGACCGGAGAAGCGAGGAGATCGCCATGGACCCTGATATCGCCGACCCCCGCCTGGCGCCCGAGGGCCGGGCCCGCATCGAATGGGCCGCCGCTGAGATGCCGGTGCTCGCCGGCATCTACGCGCGCTTCGAGCTCGAGCGCCCCCTCGCCGGGTTGCGCCTGAGCGCCTGCCTGCACATCACCACGGAGACGGCGAACCTCGCCCGGACCTTGAAGGCCGGCGGCGCCGACCTGGTGCTGTGCGCCAGCAACCCCCTCTCCACCCAGGACGACGTCGCCGCGGCCCTGGTGCTGGACGATGACATCCCGGTCTTCGCCCGCCGGGGCGAGGACACCCGGCTCTACTATGAGCACATCCGCGCGGCCCTGGACCACCGTCCCCAGATCACGCTCGACGACGGGGCCGACCTGGTGAGCGAGCTGCACAGGCACCGGACCGACCTGCTCCCGGAGGTGCTCGGCGGCACCGAGGAGACCACCACTGGCGTGATCCGGCTGCGCGCCATGGCCGCCGCCGGGGCCCTGCGCTACCCCATCGTGGCGGTCAACGACGCCCTGACCAAGCACCTGTTCGACAACCGCTACGGGACCGGACAGAGCGCCCTGGACGGGGTGATCCGGGCGACCAACATCCTGCTCGCCGGACGGGTCTTCACGGTGATCGGCTATGGTTGGTGCGGGCGGGGACTGGCCCAGCGGGCCAAGGGCCACGGGGCCAGGGTCCTGGTCGCCGAGGTGGAGCCGCTGCGCGCCCTGGAGGCGGCCATGGATGGCTTTGAGGTCATGCCGCTGGACCAGGCGGCGGCCCGCTCGGACTTCATCGTCACCGTCACCGGGGACAAGCATGTACTCGCGCGCCGCCATTTCGAGGTCATGAAGGACGGCTGCGTTATTGCCAACGCGGGCCACTTCAATGTGGAGATCGACATCCCGGCGCTGGAGTCCATGGCCGTGGGCAAGACCCGCCCCCGCGCCCAGGTCGAGGAATACGTGCTCGGCGACGGGCGCCGGATCCGACTCCTCGCCGAGGGCCGGCTGGTGAATCTTGCCGCCGCCGAGGGCCACCCCGCCGCGGTCATGGACATGAGCTTCGCCAACCAGGCCCTGTCGATCGCCTGGCTGGCCGGGAACGCCCGGGACCTTGAGCCCACCGTGCACCCCGTACCCAAGTCCATCGACGCGGAGGTCGCCCGGCTCAAGCTCGCGGCCCTCGGGATGGTGATCGACACCCTCACCGCGGAGCAGACCGCCTACCTTGGCTCCTGGGAGGAAGGCACCTGAGTGATTCGAAGGGTGTCCAGAAGCCACTTCTGGAGATGCTGATCCAACGATCGCCTGGCGTTCGATTCGCCTCGCGTCCCGATACGCGCGAGCCTCGGGGCGCCCCTTGTTCAGAGACTTAAGACCCCCGTATATGGCGGGCCTTACCCGGTCCGCAAGGGAAGAGGAACAAGTCAGTCCGCCTTAATTCTCGTGCGGTGGTCTTGTGGGCCCTTAGCCGTAGGTGGCAGGTCGCGGGCCAGCCCCGTAACCCTCTCCAGCATGTGTTGGCCCTATACTCGCGCGCTGGCCAGCCCCGCCGAGGACACTCCCATGCGCTTCCGATTCCCCGTGGTGATCGTCGATGAGGATTTCCGCTCAGAGAACGCGAGCGGCACCGGCGTGCGTGGGCTCGCCAATGCCATCGAGGCGGAGGGGATCGAGGTGGTAGGGGTCACCAGCTTCGGCGACGTGGCGTCCTTCGCCCAGCAGCAGTCGCGGGCCTCGGCCTTCATCTTGTCCATCGACGACGAGGAGTTCTCCTCCCCGGAGGACGCGGCGACCGCCATCGCCCAACTGCGCGCCTTCGTGGAGGAGATCCGTTTCCGCAACGCCGACATCCCGATCTTTCTGTATGGGGAGACCCGCACCTCCCGCCATGTCCCCAACGATGTGCTGCGCGAGCTCCACGGCTTCATCCACATGTTCGAGGACACCCCCGAGTTCGTGGCCCGCTACATCGCCCGGGAGGCCCGGGCCTACCTGGACTCCCTGGCGCCACCCTTTTTCCGGGCGCTGACCCACTATGCCGCGGACAGCTCCTACTCCTGGCACTGCCCCGGGCACTCGGGGGGCGTGGCCTTCCTCAAGAGCCCGGTGGGCCAGATGTTCCACCAGTTCTTCGGGGAGAATTTGCTGCGGGCGGATGTCTGCAACGCGGTGGAGGAGCTGGGTCAGCTCCTGGACCACACGGGTCCCGTGGCGGCCGCCGAGCGCAACGCCGCGCGCATCTTCCATGCCGACCACCTGTTCTTTGTTACCAACGGCACCTCGACCTCGAACAAGATCGTCTGGCATTCCACCGTGGCGCCCGGGGACGTGGTGGTGGTGGACCGCAACTGCCACAAGTCCATCCTCCACGCCATCACCATCAATGGGGCCATTCCGGTCTTCCTGATGCCCACCCGTAACCACTATGGGATCATCGGGCCCATCCCGCTGTCCGAGTTTCGCTGGGAGAATATCGAGCGCAAGATCGCGGCCAATCCCTTTGCCCGGGAGGCGAGCGGGCGACCGCGCATCCTCACCATCACCCAGAGCACCTACGACGGGGTGCTCTACAACGTCGAGACCATCAAGCAGATGCTCGACGGGCGCATCGACACCCTGCACTTCGACGAGGCCTGGCTGCCCCACGCCGCCTTCCACGAGTTCTATGGGGACTATCACGCCATCGGCGAGGGTCGCGCCCCCTGCCGGGACTCCGTGATCTTCTCCACCCAGTCCACCCACAAGCTCTTGGCGGGGCTGTCCCAGGCCTCCCAGATCCTGGTGCAGGAGAGCGAGCAGCAGAAGCTCGACCGCGACGTGTTCAACGAGGCCTTCCTCATGCACATGTCCACCAGCCCCCAGTACGCCATCATCGCCTCCTGCGACGTGGCCGCGGCCATGATGGAGCCTCCGGGGGGCAACGCCCTGGTGGAGGAGTCGATCCTGGAGGCGCTCGACTTCCGCCGCGCCATGCGGAAGGTGGACGCCGAGTTGGAGGAGTCCTGGTGGTTCCAGGTCTGGGGCCCGGAGGCCCTGGCGGAGGAAGGGATCGGGGAACGGGAGGACTGGATCTTAAGGGCCGGAGAGCGCTGGCACGGCTTTGGCCAACTGGCCCCGGGGTTCAACATGCTGGACCCCATCAAGGCGACCGTGATCACACCCGGGGTGGATGTGGACGGCGACGTGGCGGACTGGGGGATCCCAGCGGCCATCGTCACCCGCTATCTTGCCGAGCACGGGATCATTGTGGAGAAGACCGGCCTCTACTCCTTCTTCATCATGTTCACCATCGGCATCACCAAGGGCCGCTGGAACACCATGGTCACCGAGCTCCAGCAGTTCAAGGACGACTACGACCACAACAGGCCCCTGTGGCGGGTGCTCCCCCAGTTCGTCGCCAAGCACCCCCGCTACGAGCGGGTGGGGCTCAAGGACCTGTGCGACCGCATCCACGCCGTCTATCGGGAGCACGACATCCCGCGGCTCACCACCGAGATGTATACGTCCGAGATGGCCCCCGCCATGAAGCCCGCCGACGCCTTCGCCCGCATGGCCCACCGGGAGATCGAGCGGGTGGAGATCGACGACCTGGAGGGGCGCGTCACCGCCATCCTGCTCACCCCCTACCCGCCCGGCATCCCGCTCCTGATCCCCGGGGAGCGCTTCAACGCCACCATCGTGCGCTATCTGCGGTTCGCCCGGGCCTTCAACGACCAGTTCCCGGGCTTCGAGACTGACATCCATGGCCTGGTCAAGGAGCAGGTCGAGGGCGGGGTGCGCTATTACGTGGACTGTGTCCGGTGAGCCACGCTGTTGGCTCGCGTGTCCTCGGGGGCAGACACCAGATGACGCTCGCGCCCGGAGTTCAGTGGCCGGGCGCCGGGCTGGGCAATCCCCCCGCGGATCGCCTCGGCGAGCCGCTCCCTGAAGGCGGGCGGCGGGATCAGCACCCAGCCCCGGAAGGTGCGATCCAAGGAGCCGGGCTGGCGGCGCGGGGGTGAATCCTCGGAGATCTCCACCACGAAGACATCGTTGCTCCCCTGCATCGCCTCGGGGTCTTCCAACAGGGTTTCGCGGGCCCAATGGGGAAGCCCTTGCGTCAGGGCCCCGCTGCGCGCCGCGGAGCTGCTCAGGCTGGCCGCCAGACCGAACAGCAGGAGCTGCTTGTAGTCGAGCTCCGGGTCCAGGGTATCGCCGGCCGGGTCCCCATGAAGGGCCTCGCCCGCCAGGGGCTGGCGCCGCATCCTCAGGTAGGCGTACAGCTCATGGAGATCACGCCAGGCGTTGGCGGGGACAGAGGTATCCCAGAGCGCCGCGTAACGGATCTGCCGCTGGAAGAAACGAAAGAGGTTGCGGATTGCCCAGTGGCGCCGATGCATCTGCTGCTCGTCGAGCAGGAACTGGCTGCGGTCCAACTGGTGGAGGGCCTGCTCGAGGCACTGGAACATCAACCGATAGAGCCGCTGCTCCAGGCTCAGGCCCCGGTCCCTCGGATGATCTCGGCTTGCCGACCAGGGCTTGGGTAGCCCGGTGCAGGTCTTGAGCACGGGTACCTTGAGCAGACCCAATAGGCGCAACCGCTGTCGGACAGGAAGCTCGGTGTGCCGCAGCCGCTCCAGGGCCAGGATCAGGGCAGGCGCCGCCTGGCGCACCCCACCCTGGCGCAACCCTTGGATCCACTGATCCAGTGCCTCGGGGCCGGCATCGAACGGGGGGCAGATCGGGGTGGCCACGGTGAGTGCAAGGGTCGATGGGCGGCCGACAAATCATAGGGTTGCGGCTCGGCGCTGGAGGGCTTATCGCCCTGGCGCCGGGTCCACCGCACCGGTCTCGGCGACGACGGCGCTCTAAGCCCGGGATGGGATCAAAAATGGCGGCACGTCCCTGTGCCGCTGGCCGTACCCCACCATGGAGGAGGCCCCAAGGGTCCCTGGCTTCCAGCCCAGCCCCATGTCACCGGCGATCGGCCCTACCCGTTGCGCCGGATAGAGATTAGTGCCCCAGCCGCAGCGAGTCTGGACATTGGCGCGCACTTCACTTCGCCGGGAAGCCATCGACGCGCGGAATGCAACCCGGTTCCCAACCTCCCGCAAGCACGGCCGCCGCGGCTATCCCTGCAGCACGGCGAGCAGCTCCTTGGGTGGACGCAGGACCCAGGCCCGCTCCACGCTTCCCAGGGCCCCGGGGACCAGATGGGGCGGCGCGTCACGTGAGACCTCCACCAGGTAGGTCCTGAGCACGCCGAAGTAGACCGCCGGGTCCTGCAGCTTGGAACGCTGCGCCCAATCCATCACGGCGGCGAGAGGGTGGCCGGTCTCGGGATCCAGCCGCCGCTCCCGGGGCCCATACTGACCCAGCAGGCCGAGCACCAGCAGCCGCTTGTAGGCGGTCGGCACGTCGAGTTCCCCGCCGGCTCGCCCGGCCAGATCCGCTAGCCTGGGCGCCGCCGCGACCCGACCCGAATAGTAGGCATGGAGATCGTGGGCGCGCTGCCAGGTGCCCGGCGGCGGGGTCCCGCGCCCACCGAGTTCGAGCTCCACCTGACGGCTCAGGCAACGGAGCGCGGCTCCCAGCAGCCACAGCCGGGCCCAGTCGCGGTCGCGAGCCTGGACCCCGCGGGCGCTATCCAGGTCCTCGAGGGTCCGCTGCAGGTTGACGAAGGCTTGGCACCACAGACGCTGCTCCGGGCCCAGTGCCTGCTCCGCGCCCGGAGGCTGCTCAGGGTCCAAAGACGGCGCGTGCGCGCCCTGGGGCCCCGGCTCGCCGGCCGACTCCCCGGGTAGCTCATCCGCGAGATCCTGCACCACCGGCAGGAGCCGCATGACCACGGCGAGGCGCCGTGACACCTCAAGCCTGACCCGCGCGAGCTCCCCCAGCTTGAGCAAGAGGGCGTCCAACATCTCCGCCGCCCCAAGCTCGGCAAGCGATCCCAGCCAGGCATCAAAGACAGTGGACTCGAACGGCCTCGCCATCTCGGGGGACTCCAGCAAAGGCTCGAAGTGGTAGCAGGATTGGCTGGACAGGAGTGGGGCGCGCATGGGTCCGTATTCTATGGCGATCTTTTCCGAATCAAGCACCACCTCGCCCGTCTCCTCGCCCCCGCCCTGTTCGCGCCAAGGGTCGCATCGCCCGACCTGCGGCGATCAGGCCCGCCAGAGCTCGGGCTCAGGGGCCGCGGCGCCGGGCGCCCCCTCGCCGCCGAAGAAGTCGCGCACCTCCTCCAGATCACGGGTGCGCCGCATAGGGGGCAGGCTGGCCAGGAAGCTGCGCCCATAGGAACGCCCCAGGAGGCGCGGGTCGCATACCACCAATACGCCGCGGTCCGCCGCCCCCCGGATCAGACGCCCGGCCCCCTGCTTGAGGGCGATCACCGCCTGGGGAAGCTGGAAGTCCCGAAAGGGGTTGCCGCCGCGTTGACGCAGGGTCTCGATGCGGGCGGCGAGCACTGGATCGCCCGGGGAGGCAAAGGGCAGGCGGTCGATCACCACACAGGACAAGGCCTCCCCGCGCACATCCACACCCTCCCAGAAGCTCGCGGTGCCGAGCAACACGGCGTTGCCCAGGGTCCGAAAACGCTCCAGCAGCTCGGGCCGGGGTGCCGTGCCCTGGATTAGGACGGGATAGGAGATCCGACCCTCGATCCCCTCGGCCACCTCGCGCAGCGCGCGATAGCTCGTGAACAGCAGGAAGGCGCGGCCCCGGCTGTATCCGATCAGCTCACAGGCCAGATCGAGGACCCGGCCGTTGTAGCTCGGGTCCGCGGGCTCGGGCATGCCCTGGGGGACAAACCACAGGGCCTGGTGGGCATAGTCGAAGGGGCTGTCCCAGCACTCGGTGCGGGCCGCATCGATCCCGAGCTGACCGGAGAAGTGGTCGAAGGCATCGCCCACCGCCAGGGTGGCGGAGGTGAAGACCCAGGCCGCCCGTCCCTGCCCCATCTGATCGCGAAAGACCTGATCCACCTGCAGGGGGGTCTGGTGTAGGCGAAAGCCTCGCCCCTGGGTCTCGAACCAGCGCACCTGCTCGGGGGCCTCCTCCCCGCACAGCAAGGCGAGCCGCGCCTCCAGGTCAGTGCCCCGCGCGAGACAGGCGTCGAGCCCCTTGCCTCGCCCCTGCAGGACCCTGAGCCCCGCGGCGAGTGCGGCAAGCCTTCCGCCCAGGGCCTCCAGGGCGCGCACCACGGCCGCGTCCGCGCGCAGCTCCTGCCAGGGGCCCCGCCGATCCCCCTCCCCGAGGCGCAGGCGCAGGTCCTGCACCGCCCGGCGTAGCCCTGCCGCCCGCTCCAGGAGCTCGGGGACGTCCCCCGCCTCCCGGCGGTACTCCAGCTCGGTGTCCCGGGCCAGATCCAGGAGCTGGCGCCCGCTCACCGCCGTGCCGAAGAAACTGCTCGCGACCTCCGGGAGCTGGTGGGCCTCGTCGAGGATGAAGCAGTCGGCCCCGGGCAGGATCTCCCCGAATCCCTCGTCCTTCAGGGCCAGGTCGGCGCAGAACAGATGGTGGTTGACCACCACCAGATCGGCCGCCTGGGCCTCGCGGCGGGCGGCCACCAGATGACAGTCCTGCCAGTCCGTGCAGCTCGGCCCCAGACAATTGTCGCTGGTGGAGGTCACCAGGGGCCACACCGGCGCGTCCTCGGGGATCGGGAGCTCCGCGCAGTCCCCCCGCCGGGTGGCCTTGGACCAGTCCTGAACCTGACGAAGCTGAGAACGGAGCTGGGGCTCGGTGCGCAGGGGGTCCTCGACGGCCAGGCGCAGGCGATGGCGGCACAGGTAGTTGGCGCGGCCCTTGAGCAGGGTCGCCCGCACCGCCACCCCCAGGGCCCGGCGGACCAGGGGCAGGTCCCGATGGAAGAGCTGATCCTGCAGTGCCTTGGTGCCCGTGGAGATCAGCACCTTGCGCCCCGACAGCAGGGCCGGGACTAGATAGGCGAAGGTCTTGCCGGTGCCGGTGCCCGCCTCGCAGATCAGGGTGCCTGCCGCGGCGATGACCTCGGCGACGCACTCCGCCATGGCCTGCTGCTGGGATCTGTGGGTGTATCCCTGGAGCTGGCTCGCCAGCAATCCCCCGGGCCCGAAGACGTGCGACAGGTCCACCCGCGCCGGGCCCTGGGCTTTGCCGCGCCGCTCCTGCAAGGCCGTCGCCGCCTCGATCCGCTGCCTGGAGTCTGGGCTCAGCCCCCGCCCGCGCGCCGCTCCGCCTCGCTCGCCCCGGCCATGTCGCCCGCCCGGCGGCGCGACTCGGCGATGATCCGCCAGTTGTCCTGCTTGACGTTGCCCTGGCTGCCCGCGAGGTCGTTCGAGCGCGCGGCGAGCTGGCCCGCCTGGGCTGGGAGACCCTGCTCCAGGCGCACCCGCGCGAGCCGGTTCCAGAGATAGGCATCCCGGGGGGCGATGCGCAGTGACCGCTCCAGGGTGGCCGCGGCCCCCGCATAGTCTCCCTGCTGGCGCTGCTGCTCCGCCTGGCGCGCGAGGCCGTCCGCCGCTGGCGGGAGTCCCGGGGTCAAGGGCTTGTCCGCTGGGGCCGGGGGGGCGGGGGGCACGGCCGGCGGTGGCGCCGAGGCCACCTGGGTCTCGGGCTTGGGCGGCGAGACCTTGGGGGCCGGCTCGGCGGTCTTGGCGGGTGGCCTGGGCTCGGTCTGGGTGGTCGCCTGGGGAGTCGTTGGCGGCGCCGTTTGCGGTTCTGGTCTGGCCGTTGGCGCCGGCGGGGCCTTCTGCGCAACCGGTGCCGGGGCTTGCGCGGCGGGCGGCGCCTCCGGCCCCGCCGGCGTCGGCTCGGTGGCGGCCTCTGGATCGGGCTCGGACCCTGGCTCGCGATAGGCGTAGGTGCGGGTCGGCGGCTTGGCCGGGACCACGGGCTTCGGGGCCTTGGGCTGGACCTCCCCTGGGGGCTCCGTCACCGCCCCGGCGAACTGGCGCGGGGTCACACTCACCACGGGGGCGGGCGGACCCTCGCGGGTCCCTGTGGCGCAGCCACCCAGGATCAGGGTTAGCAAGGGAACCAGGATAGGTACAGGTTTGGACATGTCTCAGAGATCCAAAAAGAGATTCTCGGACTTTGGCTTTGGTCTTGGGGCGGGCTCTGGCTTGCGCTGAGCGCTGCCCTCTGGCTCCGACCCGGCTTGGGCGACGGCGCCCGAGGCACCCTCCCCGCGCGAGCCTTTGGAGTCGCGGCCACCGCCGCAGTCGCCACCGCCACCCTGGACATAGGGGACATCCGAGCGCCCGCAGGCCCCGAGCACCACGCCTTCGGGGGGCTCCTGAACCAGGGGCTCGTTCGGCAGCGCCAACATGAACTCACCCCAGACCCGTAGGGCCCCGGTCCCGCCGGCCAACCCCATGGGCTTGTAGTCATCTCGCCCGACCCAGACCACCGCGACCTTGTCGCCGCTGAAGCCTGCGAACCAGCTATCGCGCATGTCGTCGGTGGTGCCCGTCTTCCCTGCCATGGTGAGGCCCTTAGGCAACTGCTCGCCGAGCCACTTGGCGGTGCCCTGACGGATCACCTGCTGCATGGCCCAGGTGGTGAGGTAGGCCGCCCGCGGGTCCACCGCGGCCTCCACCGCCAAAGGATAGCGATTCAGGGGGCGACCATTCTGGTCCATCACCTCACGGATGGCCCTCAGTGGCGCGCGATAGCCGCCCGCCGCGATGGTCTGATACATCTGGGCCACCTCCAGGGGGGAGAGGGACACCGAGCCGAGCATGACGGCCGGCACCGCCGTGATCCGGCGCTGGGCGCCGAGGCGGTAGAGCGTCTCCGTGACGCGCTTCACCCCCAGGCTCATCCCCAGATTGACGGTGGCCAGATTCAGCGAGCTGGCGAGCGCTCGATACAGCGGCACGGACCCGTGGACCCGATGATCGTAGTTCTTCGGGGACCAGATCTTGTCGCCCACCCGCATGGAGAAGGGCTCATCGGGGATGCTGGTGGTCAGGGTGTAGCGCTGCGGGTCCGACAGGGCCGTCAGGTAGACGGCCGGCTTGACCAGTGAGCCGATGGAGCGGACCGCGTCCAGCGCCCGGTTGAAGCCCGCATAACCGCTCTGGCGCCCCCCTGCCAGGGCCAGGACCTCCCCTTGGGCCACCGAGGTCACCACGGCGGAGGTCTCCAGGGTCCCGGGCCGCATCCTTCGGGCCTTTTCCAGCTCCGCCAGCTTCTTCGGCAGTGCCTTCTCCACCGTCGCCTGGACCAGGGGGTCCAGGGTCGTGAAGACGCGCAGCCCCTCGGAGCGCAGGTCCTCGTCCTTGTAGTCCCGCTGGAGCTGGCGGCGAACCAACTGGATGAAGTCCGGGTAGTCGCCGGCGGGGCGCCCGCCCCCATCCCGCAGGCCCAAGGGGAGGGCCTTGGCCTTCTCCGCCTGGGCCGCGCTGATGACGCCGTCGCGCGCCATGACGTCGAGCACCAGGTTGCGGCGCTTCAGGGCCGCCTCCGGGTAGCGGCGCGGATCGAACTTGGCGGGGGCCTGGACCAGGCCCACCAGCAGGGCGGTCTCGGGGATACCCAGCTCGCCCAGGGTACGGTCGAAGTAGAAGCCGCTCGCGAGGCCGAAGCCGTGGATGGCGCGGCTGCCGTCCTGCCCCAGATAGATCTCGTTGGCGTAGGCCTCCAGGATCTCGTCCTTGTCGTAGCGCCGCTCCAGGAGCAGGGCCATGTAGGCCTCGTTGAGCTTGCGCTTGAGGGTACGGTCCGACGACAGGTAAAAGTTCTTGACCAACTGCTGGGTCAGGGTGCTGGCCCCCTCCACGACACCGCCGGCCCTCAGGTTGCTGTAGAGGGCCCGCAGGATGCCTCGGGGGTCCACCCCGGCGTGGGAGAAGAAGCTGCGGTCCTCCACCGCCAGCAGGGTCTTCACCAGCAGATCCGGCAGGTCCTTGCGCCGCACCAGGACGCGATCCTCGTTGTGGGCCGGATAGATGCTCGCGATCAGCACCGGGTCCAAGCGCGCCAAGGCCGGATCCACCCCGCCACCGCCATCCTTGAGGACTCGAATCTGGCCCTCGGCGATCTCCAAGTCCAGGAGCCGCTCCGGCTCCTCCCCGTCCCAGAAGCGGAAGGAGCGGGTATGCACGAGGAAGTGGTCCTCGACGCGATGGTAGGTGCCCGGGGTCTTGGGCTCGGCGAGGGGTCGGTACCCGAGCCGATCCAGCTCCCCCTGGACCTGCTCCGGCGTGAGCGGCCGGCCGGCATAGAGCTCCAGGGGCCGCGCATAGACGCGGGCCGGCAGGGCCCAGCGCTGGCCCTCGAACTTGCCGCGCACCACCCGGTCCAGGTGAACACCGTACAAGACGCCGGCGAGCCCCACGGCCAGCGCGATCAGCAGCAACAGCCGCAGGATCACCGCCCCACCGCTTCGGCGGCGGGGGTGGCGTCCTTGGCCGAAGGGGACTCGACGTAAGGCGGAAGGGCGTAGGGTCATGCTCAGGACCCGCTGGCCAAAGGGAAGAAGAGCGTGCCCACCGAGGGGCGGGCACGGCGGAAATGAAGTCGCATGGAGGGCTTAACAGCGGGTTGAAGAGACAACGTTACGATCTATGGTCCCATTTGCGCACCGCTGAGACAACCGCAGCCGACGAAGGCCCAAGGCTCACGGGGCTCCGGCCCGGCCTCTCACGCCTCTTCTCCGCTCAACGATTCGGCAGGCATTCGTCTAGGCTTATTGGCGGAGGGCGACGGAGCGATCCTCCGCCGCCCAGGTTGTACGGTCGATCAAGGGAGGTGCCATATGCCAGTCGCAATCACGCATTACAGGGGCCAGATGCTCTTCGAGACGGAGGTCGGCGGTCAGCGCATCGTCACGGACGTGACCCCACCCATGGGCGGTCAAGGGCGCGCCCCCACCCCGCCCGACCTCTTCGTGGTGTCACTCGGCGCCTGCGTCGCGGCCTTCGTTGCACACTACTGCGAGCAGCAGGGAATCGACGCCCGCGACCTGTCCGTGGAGACTGCCTTCGAGAAAACCGAGAAGCCGACCATCCTGACCAACTTCCAAGTGGACGTACGCCTGCCCCACGCGGAGTGTGGGGACCGTCAGGCCGCGGTGCAGCGGGTGGCCGACCACTGCATCATCCATGAGACCCTGCATCACCTGAGGGAGGTGCAGATCCGCATCCACGACCGCGAGGAGTTGGCGGCCGCTTAACGGGTCAGACCGAAACGGGCCGGCAGCCAGGCCGGCCCTCACCCGCGGCTTCGCGCCGGGAGCCGCCTTGGGGCCTAAGCTCCCAAGGGACCCCCTTTGTGGAAACCTCCATAGGTTGATGCCTCTGCGGCGGCCCCCCCTTCGGCCCTTCTATGGATGATACCTACCTTCGGAGCACTGGGCCCCGCGGCCATTCAGAGTCGCGTGCCGTGGCCCTGAGCCTCTGGGCCATCGGATTCGCCTACGGGGTCGCTGCCCTGGTCGGCCTGCCCCTCTACGGCGACGGCACCTTCTACTTCTTCCGGCTGGTACTGGACGCGGTGCCGGAGATCCCCAATCTGCGTCTGGCGGCAGTGCTGCCCCAACTGCCTGCACTTCTGGCGGTCCGTCTGGGTGCCGATGTGGCCCTCCTGCGCCACCTCTTCTCCCTCGGCTACGCCGCCCTCCCCGTGCTTTCCCTGCTCGCCTGCTGGATGATCGTGCGGCGCCACGCCCCAGCCCTGACCCTGTTCCCGGCCCTGTTCCTGGTGGCCAACCAGGTGAACCTCTCGGGGGTCTCGGAGCTCCTGACCAGCCTCTACCTGGTCTGGCCCTTCGTCCTCCTGGCCGCGCTGCACCCCGGGCGGCGCATCACCTGGGCCTACGGGGTGGCCCTGGCCCCCCTGCTCCCGCTCCTGCACCCCTTGGGGTTCCTGGTGCTGCTCTTCCTGGCGGGTTTGGCGGGACTCAACGCCCGTCTGCACGCGCGGACCCGGTCTGTCTGGCTCGCCATCGCCGCGGTCCTCGGGAGCGCCGCCGTTCTGCGGCTCCTATGGACCCTGCTGGGCGCCAACGCCTACGAGCGATCCCATGGGGGCGTCGGCGAGGCGGCCTATTACCTGCTGCCGGACACGGCCGCCAAGGCCCTTCTCCTGCTGCTGGTGATGGTGCTGGCGCTGTCGCTTGCCTGGACCTTCGATGGCAAGGGAGCGGATCGCGCCCGCCGGCTCGGGCGGGGCCTGAACCTGGGATTTCTGCTGCTGCCCGGGCTGGGGGCCGCGCTGGGGGCGGGATTCCTGGCGGGCGAGGGCATCAAGCTCAAGGTCGGCGCCGTGCTCCCCTTGTGCCTGCTCTTGATGGGCCTCGCGGCGGTGCTGGCGATGAACCCGGCGCTTCGGATGACGGCCAGGGAGGCCAACGGCGGACCTCGCCTACCCTGGCAGACCTGGTTCGCCGTCTGCGCCCTGACTATCGTTCTGGCGACCACCGCCAAGTCCGCCGCCTGGTGGACCGCTACCCGCGGGCTCATCAACGCCACCGCCAGCTCCAAGCTCGATTGCATCCCCTTCGGATGGGAGGAGCCCTATGCCCTGCAGTGGCCCTGGATGGCCATCGTCGATAACTGGACCGCCCCCATGGCGGCGCTGGTGTTCCGGGGCCCCTGGCCCATCCCCCTGCTGCTGCCAAAGGACGGCTGTGCCGTCCTGGCCACGACCGGGTTGGTCCGGATCCACCCCTGGATCCTCTACCCACGCGACCAGTTGGAGACACGGTTCGGACCCCTCAGGCCCGCGCTGGGAGGCCCCTTGGACCCGGTCCAACCGGGACAGACGGCTGCATCACGTCTTGATGCCGACCCCGCGTCGCAGCAGGCGCAGACTGTAGGCGGTCAAGGCCAGGATGAAGAGCAGGATGATGGCGAAGGCGAGCCCCAGGGGGATGTCGCTCACCCCGTGGAGCCCATAGCGGAACCCGTTGACCATGTAGAGAACGGGGTTCGCCAATGAGATGGCCTGCCAAAACGGCGGCAGCAGCTCGATCGAATAGAAGACCCCACCGAGATAGGTCAGGGGGGTCAGGACGAAGGTCGGGATGATGGAGATGTCGTCAAAGCTGTTGGCGTAGACCGCGTTGATGAATCCGCCGAGCGAGAACAGCACGGCGGTCATGGCGAAGACCAGGAAGGTCACCGCGATGCTGTGGATCTCGATGGGCGTGAAGATGGCCGCCACCGCGAGCACCGCCCCGCCGACCGCCAAACCTCGGGCCACGCCTCCGCCCACGTAGCCCGCCAGAATCACCCAGTTGGGGGCCGGCGAGACCAGGAGCTCCTCCACGTAGCGGGAGAACTTGCCGCTGTAGAAGGAGGAGACCACGTTGGAATAGGCGTTGGTGATCACCGCCATCAGCACCAGCCCGGGGACGATGAAGTCCAGGTAGGGTAGCCCGTCCATGGGCCCGATGCGGTCCCCGATGAGCCGTCCGAAGATGACGAAATAGAGCGTCGTGGTGATGACCGAGGGCAGGATGGTCTGGACCCAGATGCGGGTGAAGCGCAGGACCTCCTTGGTCAGGATGGTCCGGAAGCTGACCCAATAGCGGCCCCAGGGCCGGGCGCCCCGGCTCACGCCCCCTCCCCCTGGGGCTGATCGCGGCGCCGCCCGTCCACCAGATCCAGAAACAGCCGCTCCAGGCGGTTTTGCTTGTTGCGCAGGCTGATCACCTCGATCCCGTTGCGGGACAGGGCGTCGAAGAGCCCGTTGATGGTGTGCTCCCGGCTCATCTCCACCTCCAGGGTGCAGTCATCCAGGGCGTTGAGCACAAAGCCCCCGAGCTCCGGCAGCTCGCTCACGCGCCCCTTGAGGTTGAGCACGAAGGTCTCGGTGTGGAGCTTGCCAAGCAGCGCGCCCACGCTGGAACGCTCCGCCACCTCCCCGTGGTTGATGATGGCCACGGTGCGGCACAGGCTCTCCGCCTCCTCCAGATAGTGCGTGGTGAGGATGATGGTGGTCCCGAGACGGTTGAGGTCTCGCAGGAAGTCCCACATGGAGCGGCGGATCTCGATGTCCACCCCGGCGGTCGGCTCGTCCAGGATCAGCAGCCGCGGCTCATGGACCAGGGCCCGCGCGATCATGGCCCGGCGCTTCATGCCCCCGGAGAGCTTGCGCATCTCCGTCTCCCGCCGATCCCACAGATCCAACTGTTTGAGGTAGCGCTCCGCCCGGACTCGCGCCTCCCGCCGCGGAATCCCGTAGTAACCCGCCTGGTTGATCAGGACCTCCACCACGGGCAGAAACAGATTGAAGTTGAACTCCTGGGGGACCAGTCCGATGCAGGACTTAACGCCCTCCGGATCCGAGTCGAGGTCGTGGCCGAAGACCCGCACCCGACCCGAGGTCTTGTTGACCAGGGAGGCCACGATCCCGATCAGGGTTGACTTGCCGGCGCCATTCGGCCCCAGCAGGGCGAAGAAGTCCCCCTCCTCCACCCGCAGGTCCACCCCCTTGAGGGCTTGGAGGCCACCCTTGTAGGTCTTGGCAAGCGCTTGGACGTCGAGGGCTGGGGTCATGCGGGCGGATTAGGGTCGGGTCGGTGTCGGGGCTCTTGGGGGTCGCCTAAGCTAACGGCCGGCCCCCCTGGTTTCAACCGCCTTCGACTCGGCCCGCCGAGGGCCCCCTCCACGCAGCGGCGGGCATGGGTAAGCCCCTGCGGCCTCAGAACGCCACTGGCGGCCTCTTCGCGCTGGCAATCCCCAAGGTGGTCAGCCGCCTGGCCCTGCACGCCCTGGCGATCCACGTCGGCTCCGCCCTGACGACCGTCGCCCTGCCGGTTCTGACGCTCTCGCTGGAAGGGCCCAAGGCCGAACCCGCGGTGTGTCTTGCGGCCAAGTGAGGATACGAGGATGCTTCCAGAACAGGACGGACCATCGCGCAGCGGCAGTCATCCAAGGACGCCCATCCTCAAGGAGATCGTGGTCTTTTTTGCGTTCATTCCGAGACGGATACCCTTGGACCAGCACCCGCGTCTGCGAAACGCAGAGATTCCTGCACAGACACATCGGAGATCGAACCATGTTGCATCGCCATACCGTCGGTATCATCGGCACCGGACAGGTGGGCATGGCCGCGGCCTCCGCCCTGTTCCAGCAGCGCATCGCCAATGAGCTGATCCTGGTCGACCTCGACCGTCGTCGTGCCGAGGGCGAGGCCATGGACCTGATGCACGCCCAGGGCTACGTCGGGCGGCGGCGGGTGCGGGCCGGGGACTATCCGGATCTGGCCGAGGCCCAGATCGTAATCGTCACCGCCGGGGTGGGCCAGCGACCGGGCGAGGACCGGCTCTCGCTGCTCAACCGCAATGCCGCGGTCTTCCGCCAGATCGCCGAGCAGCTCGACCGCCACGCCCCCGAGGCCATCCTGCTGATCGCCTCCAACCCGGTGGACATCCTTACCCATGTGATGCAGGAGCTCTCGCACCGTCCCCACGAACGGGTGATCGGCACCGGGACCATGCTGGACACCACACGGCTGCGCAGCCTGCTCGCGGAGCACTATCAGGTGGATCCCCGCTCGGTCCATGCCCTGATCCTGGGCGAGCATGGAGATTCCGAGATTGCGGTCTGGAGCGGCGCCAATGTCGGCGGCACCCCGGTGCTGCACAACACCATCCTCGGCAAGCCCTACGACCCCGCCGTGCTGGACGCCATCCTGACCCAGGTGCGCCGCGCCGCCTATGAGATCATCGAGCGCAAGGGCTACACCAACTGGGCCATCGGGCTGGTGCTGGCCCATCTGGTGCGCACCATCCAGGAGGACCAGGGCAGCGTGCTGCCCATCAGCGTGCGGCTGCGCGGAGAATACGGGATCGAGGGGGTGTGTCTGAGCATCCCGGTCACCGTGGGGATCCATGGCGCGGGCGGGCGGGTGCCGATCCCGCTGGAGAACGCGGAGCGGAAGGCGCTGGCGGACTCCGCCGAGACCTTGCAGCGCTGCCTGCGCTCGCTCGACCTGTGAGGGGGAGACCGAGGCGATGAAGAACACCGGGAGCGCCGGTTCGGTCGGGTGCCCCGGGGCGCCGGTCCCAGAGCCTCGGCCCAGTCTCGCCTTTCATCGTTCGGAGTGCACAACCCCATGAGCGTGATCACCAACCCACTCTTCCCCGGTAAGCACTTCATCGGCAGCGTGCTTGAGGCCCTGGAGACCAAGACCACGATGTCGGGCGAGCTGGCGCGGCGCTACCTGCAGCGCGCGGCCATGGCGGGGGTGGTGATCGCCCTGCTCTATCTGGTGAACTTCGCGATCATCGCCGCCTTTGCCGCCGTGGATCTGGGGGAGACCACGCTGCACCCCCTGGGCAGGTTGACCGGCGCCCTGGCCTTCGGCTGGGCCCTGGTCTTCATCCACTACTCCAAGTCCGAGCTCCTCACCTCGAACATGATGGTCGTCTCGATCGGCGCCTATCACCACCGCATCGGATGGTGGAGGGCGTTGCGCCTGCTCTCGCTGTGCTATCTCGGCAATGCCCTGGGAGGGCTCTTCATGGCGCTGCTGCTGCGCTTCAGCACCCTGGCCGAGGGACCAGTCCTCGCGGAGATGCTGCACTCGGTGGCGATCAAGCTGGCCTATGTCGGCGCCGGCGCCGCCGGCTGGGGGGATCTCTTCGTCCGCGCGATCCTGTGCAACTTCATGATCAATCTGGCGGTGCTGCTCGTCTACAACGGCCTGATCAAGGACGATCTCACCAAGAGCCTGGTGATGATCGTGTCAGTGTTCATCTTTGCCTTCCTGGGTTTCGAGCACTCCGTCGCCAACACGGTGCTGTTTACCATCGTCGGCCTCAAGGAAGGCATCGACCTCGGTCTCGCGACGGGCAATGTGCTAATCGCGCTGGCCGGCAACTTCATCGGCGGCGGCCTGCTCATCGGGCTGTACTATGCCTACGTCAACGACGACGCCAAGTACCTGCGCTCGCGCCCCCGGACCGCGGGTTCGCCGGGGCAGGTGACCGAATGAGAGGACCCCAACGATCGGATGGCGATGGATCGGAGATCAGACTACGCGCCCAGGGCCCTCGTGTCGGCAACAGGGACCAAGAGAGTCAACCCGTCCGGCCGGGCAGTTCCGAGGAACCGACCAGGCAACAATCGGGCAACTGGGCTCGCTGGCCGCGGATGCGGCCTTGAGGCCTTAACAATCGGGTGGAGGGTGAACGGGCATGTACAAGATGGTTCTGATCCGCCACGGCGAATCGACCTGGAACAAAGAGAACCGGTTCACCGGTTGGACCGACGTCGACCTGAGTGAGCAGGGCGTGGCCGAGGCGATGGAGGGCGGTCGGGTGCTCCGACGCGAGGGCTACCAGTTCGACCTCGGCTACACGTCGCTGCTCAAGCGCGCCATCAAGACCTACAACGAGGTGACCGAGCAGCTCGACCAGATGTGGATCCCGGTCAA
>JBLMWY010000254.1:0-7262 GCA_050257475.1 Bdellovibrio bacteriovorus | reverse complement strand
GCGGGGCGGCCCACCTGGTCAACGGCCACGGCGCCGCCCACGAGGCCCTGGAGGAAGAGCTGGCGGACTTCACGGGGCGGCCCAGGGCGCTCCTCTTCTCCACCGGCTACATGGCGAACCTCGGGGTGATCTCGGCCCTGGCCGGCCGGGGCGACCGCGTCTGCGAGGACCGGCTGAACCATGCCTCCCTGCTCGACGGGGCCCTGCTCTCCGGCGCCCGCCTGCACCGCTTTCCCCACGGCGACTCGGGGGCCCTGGCCCGCCGGGCCGCTGAGCAGCCACCCCGTCTCATCGCCACGGACGGGGTCTTCAGCATGGACGGGGACCTGGCCCCCCTGCCCGCCCTGGCGCAGGTCGCCCGGGCGACCGGGGCCTGGCTCCTGGTGGACGACGCCCACGGGCTGGGGGTGCTGGGTCGGGAGGGCCGCGGCACCCTGGACCACCTGGACCTGGACACGGATCAGGTGCCGATCCTGATGGGCACCCTGGGAAAGGCCTTCGGGACCTTCGGGGCCTTCGTGGCGGGGTCCGAGGCGCTGATCGAGACCCTGATCCAGCGGGCCCGAAGCTACATCTACACGACGGCCACGCCCCCCGCCCTGGCGGAGGCAACCCGGGCGAGCCTCGCCATCGCCCGCCGGGAGGACTGGCGGCGGGAGCGGCTCCAGTCCCTCATCGCACGGCTACGCGGCGGGGCTGCCCAGCTCGGCCTGCCCCTGGCCGACTCGCAGACCCCCATCCAGCCCCTGATGGCGGGCAGCACCGGTCGGGCCCTCGCCTGGGGCCAGGCCCTGGAGTCGGCCGGCATACTGGTCACCCCTATCCGCCCACCGACGGTCCCGGAGGGGACGGCCCGGCTGCGCATCACCCTGTCGGCGGCCCATCAGGAGGCGGATGTGGATCGGCTGCTGGATGCCCTCGCCACCCTGTCCAGCCAGGAGGCCGCCTGATGGGCGAGTCCCGGCACCCGCCCCCACATCGGCCCCAGGACCTGGTGCTGATTCACGGCTGGGGCATGAACGCCGCGGTGTGGGAGTCCCTCCCGTCCCTAGCAATGGACCTGCGACTTCACCCTATCGATCTGCCCGGGCACGGGGGGCGTCCCCTGCTCACAGCCTGCGACGGCGGCCCCGGTCTGCTGGATGCCTGGGCGGACGCCTGTCTGGAGGCGGCACCCCGGGGCGCGGTCTGGCTCGGCTGGTCCCTCGGCGGGCTGGTGGCGTTGGCCGCCGCCCGGCGCGTGGCGGAGCGCCGCCCGGGTCGCGTCGGCGAGTGGATCCGGGGGCTGATCCTGATGACCGCCACCCCGCGCTTCGTGCGGGCACCGGACTGGCCCGAGGCCATGCCAATGGAGACCCTGGCCCAGTTCCACGCCGGGCTCCTGGCCGACCCCGGTGGCACCTTGTCCCGCTTCCTGGCGCTCCAGGTGCGGGGTAGCGATGAGGCCCGGGAGACCCTGCGCGGGCTGCGCCAGAGTCTGGCCACCCGACCACCGCCGAACGCCAGGGCCCTCGCCCTGGGACTCGATCTCCTGCGGGAGCAAGACCTCCGCCCCGACCTGCCGGGGCTGGACCTGCCCTCCCTGTGGCTCTTCGGTAGCCACGACACCCTGGTCCCCGCCGCGGTCGAGCCACGGATTCGGCGGCTTGCTCCAGAGGCCAGGACTCGGGTGATCGCGGGCGCCGCCCACGCGCCCTTCCTATCCCATCCGGTCGCGACCAGGGAGGCGATTGCCGACTTCCTGGCAGGGCTCCAGCCCAGGCCATCCCCACGGGAGTCAGAGGCCACGGGGGCACCACCGCGCCCAGACTCCGAGCACCATGCCCAGGGCCTGACCACCTGGCCCAACCCAGGGACATGAGGGTTCCGTGACCTATACACCCATCGACAAACGGCGGGCGCGTCGCGCCTTCGAGACCGCGGCGGCGGGCTATGACCTGGCCGCCGTCCTGCAGCGTGAGATCGCTGACCGGCTCCTGGAGCGACTGGATTATGTGCATCTTGAGCCGAGTCGGGTCCTGGACCTGGGGTGCGGCACCGGCTACGCCATCGAGCCCCTGCTGCGCCGCTACCGGCGCGCCCAGGTGATCGCCCTGGACTTTGCCCTGCCCATGCTCCACCGGGCGCGGCGCCGCGGCGGCTGGTGGCGGCGGCCCCTGTGCCTGTGTGCGGACGCGGAGGGCCTGCCCCTGGCGAATGGGTCCGTGGACCTGATCCTGTCCAACGCCACCCTGCAATGGTGCAACGACGTCGGGGCGACCTTCGCGGAATGGCGCCGGGTGCTTCGGCCCGGGGGGCTCCTGATGTTCACGACCTTCGGACCAGACACCCTGAAGGAGCTGCGCGCCGCCTGGTCCCAGGTCGACGGCTATTCCCACGTGAGCCCCTTTGCTGACATGCACGACCTGGGTGATGCCCTAGTGCGGGCGCGTTTTGCCGATCCGGTGATGGATACCGAGCGGCTCACCGTCACCTATGAGCGCCTGGCGGACCTGATGGCCGACCTTAAGGGTGTCGGGGCCCGCAATGCCACCGGCCAGCGTCCCCGGGGCCTCACCGGGCCGCGGCGCCTGGCGGCCCTGGAGGCCGCCTATGAGGCCCATCGGCGCGACGGGCGCCTGACCGCCAGCTACGAGGTGGTCTACGGTCATGCCTGGACACCGCTGCAGACTCCGGTCGCGGGCGAGGTCACCGTGCCCCTGAGCGCGATCGGGCGCCGCAGCGGACATCCGGTCGCCGGACCCGGCGGGCAGCGGGGGGCCGCATGACGGGCCTCTTCGTCACCGGCACCGACACCGACTGCGGCAAGACCGAGGTCGCGCTGGGCCTGATGGCCGCCTGGCAAGGCCAGGGGCTCAGGACCCTGGGCATGAAGCCTGTGGCGACCGGCTGCACTCGCGGCCGCGACGGCCTTCAGAACGCCGATGCACTCCGGCTCCAGGCCCAGGGCAGCAGCCAGGCGCCCTACGGCCTGGTGAATCCCTATGCCTTCGAGCCTCCGATCGCCCCCCACATCGCCGCGGGCCAGGCGGGGGTGGAGATCGCCCTGGGTCCCATCGCCGGCGCCTACGGGACCCTCGCCACCGAGTCAGACCGGGTCGTGGTGGAGGGGGTCGGGGGCTGGCGGGTGCCCCTGAGCGCCACCCTTTCCGTGAGCGACCTGCCGCGGGCCCTCCATCTGCCCGTGCTGCTCGTGGTCGGCTTGCGCCTGGGATGCCTCAACCATGCCCTCCTAACGGCCGAGTCCGTTCGCGCCCAGGGCGCCCACCTGGCGGGCTGGGTTGCCAACGGGATCGACCCCAGCATGCTGGAGAGTGACGCCAATCTGGCCACCCTGGCGGCCTTGCTGGGCTCACCCTGCATCGGCGTGGTGCCCTGGCGGAGCCCCCCCGAGCCTACGGAGCTGGCGGCCTACCTCAACCCGGGGCTGCTGGCCTGGCCCCAGGGCACCAAGGGACGGGGGTGCTGAGGTAGGGCCCTCGGGCAGGGCCGCTCCGACGCGGCTCAGAAGGCCTCGGCCTCCACCTCCAGGTAGGCAAGCGAGATGTGCTTGCCCAGCTCCTCCTCGAAACCCGGCCAGTCCCTGAAGCGGGCCAACCGCTCGGCGATGGGTGCCTTCATGTCGAAGTCGCTGGTCCCGGATTCAAACAGCTCGGCCACCCCCTCGTAGACCCCCGCCAGGTAGGCGCGGTAGTCGTCCACGATGTCCCAGTCCCCGGTGCGCCCGTGGCCCGGGACCAGGATCTCGGCCCTCACCGCCCCCTTGATCCCGTCCAGGGCCGCCAGGCTGCCGGCGAAGGAGCCGTCATCCATGCGCACGATGCGCCGGTTGCAGGCGTTGTCCCCCAGGAACAGGACCCCGAGCTCCGGGATCTCGAACATCAGGTCGGTGGTGGTATGGACGTGGGGGTAGTAGTGGGTCTTGAAGGTGAGGCCACCGAGGGAGAGGGTCTCGCCACCCTCCAGGGCCTGAGTCGGGCCCCGGGGAACAGTCCCCTCGGTTGCCCCCTGGGTGGCACTCAGCATGCGCTGCACCCATTCCTCCCCCGCCCCCTGGGCGACCTGCTCCAGCATCTTGGGATGGGCATAGATGGGAACCTCGGGGGCCTGCGCCAGCATCGCCTGATTGCCCAGCCAGTGGTCGCCATGGACGTGGGTGTTGAGGACGGCCAGCAAGGGCTTGTCCGTCACCTTCCGGATCTGGCGCAGCACCATCTCCCCGGTCTGGACGCTTGAGCCCGGGTCCACCACGATCACACCGGTCTGCGTGACCAGGAAGGCTGGATTGTTCATGAACCCCTGGTTCTCGGGATTCGGGTAGTCCACCGGCCCATGGATCACATAAAGACCCGGGGCGACCTCGTCCGCTGGATAGTCGGGCAGGTCGGGGCCGCGTGCCGCGAGCGCCGGCCAGGTCAGGATCAGCAGGGGCCAGACGAGCCGTGGCCAGGCAGGCCGGCGAAGCAGGTGCATCAGGGACATGGACGGGACTCCGGGGCAAGGTAAAAGGCGGTCTTATACCGCGGCCTGAGATCGGCGAGAACCCCGGACGCCGCCGAGGTCCGGACAAGGAACCAGGTCGCTGCTCCTTTTACCCAGGCAGGGCGCTTGGGGAGCTGCAGGGAATCCCTGGGGTCGGTCATAGATAGGTCCAGCGCGAGAAGGTCGCAGCCTGGCCGCACAAGCGGCCATCAGGGTCGATCAGGTTCCACACCTGGGCCCCCTCGATCCGGAAGCGCCTTCCGCTACGCGACACCCGAACGCCTGTATAGTCGTCGATGAAGCCATGGGCGCCGACGAGGGCAAGGAGCCGCGCGCGCTCGGCGCGCTCCGGCGCCTCGGCGGTCAACCGGGAGGGCAGGCGGATGAGCTCGGCCCAGGACAGCTCGAAGAGCGCCAGGGCCGCGCGGTTGCCGTAGCTGACGATCGGATCGCTATCCGCGCCATGGGAGAGGACGACGAAGGGCGCCTCGTAGACCCGCTTGGCCAACTCGAACGGCGAGCCCGCGTCGACGACCAGGTCCCGCCCAGTCCAGTGTCGATGGCTTCGGCACAGCAGGCCAACATGCTCGGACAGATAGCCATTGGCTGCGTCGGGCTCGGGCGGCGCTGGGCACGCTTCAGGACCGGGCGCGCGCCAGCCATCAGAGACAGGGCTCAAGGCCCCAGTCCTCGTGACCCCGCCCCGGCCGGCACCGCACCTGCCAGCCGACCCAGGTCAACGCCCATTCGCCGTCCTGGGGCTGAAACTCGAGTCGATGGCGCCGACCACGCACCGAGTCGTCCGGCAGCTCCATCTGGGTGAACAGCACCACCTTGCCCTGAGCCGACTCCGCCAAGATCTCTACGTCCTCGGTGTAAGGTCCCTCCATGGGCTCCTGCGCGCCAAAGAGTCCCCGTGCCAGAGAGACCGGATCCGCTCCGACGGTCCCGCTTTCCGGCAGGGCCATGGCCACAAAGACTTGGCGGCCGGGATCGGCGCCCTGGCTGGTCGCCCCTCCGGGACCCGCGGCCCCGGGGGTTGGGGATCCGTTGCAGCCTGCAAGGGCCGACAGCCCAAGGGAGAGCACCAGCAGGGCAGACAGGGGGGAAGCCGGGGGGATGAGCGGCATGGACGAGTCCTCGTGGCGGATGGTGGACCCATTGTAGGGCACGGGATTTGCCGTGCGACAACCCTGACCTCGGTCGTCGCGATAGGCCCGGCGGTAGACACCGGTCAGGGGCGCAGCGATCGCGCCGACCCAGGATGGGCTAACCTGAGCTGGGGCGTCCGAGCCCCAGAACAGAACGGGGAGGCGACCGTGGTGGAGGGTTGACGTCCCCACTCGGCGCACACCCAGCGTGCGATACCAGGAGACCCATGAGCCGAGATACCCACGCCGACCGCGATGACCTTGGCGAGCGGCAGACCCTACTGGCGGCGTTCGAGCACGTCCGCCGCTCAACCGAGCGGCTATGCGAGCCTCTGCAGATCGAGGACTACGGCCTGCAAGTGGCGCCGGAGGCGAGCCCGCCGCGCTGGCATCTTGCCCATGTCTCCTGGTTCTTCGAGACCTTTCTGCTCCGCCCGCATCTGCCCGACTACCGGGTCTTCCACGAGCGCTTCGCGTACCTCTTCAACAGCTACTACGAGCAGACGGGCAGCGGCTTCTGGCCCCGGGCGGAGCGCGGGCTCCTGTCCCGGCCCACGGTGGCGGAGGTCTATGACTACCGCCGCCATGTGGACCGGGCGATGGGGCACCTGATCGCGCAGTGCAGCGCGGCGGATTGGCCCACCGTCCATGCCCGTCTCCTGATCGGGCTCAACCATGAGCAACAGCACCAGGAGCTGCTCCTTACCGACATCAAGCGCAATCTGGCCCACAATCCGTTGCGCCCAGCCTATCGGTCCGATCTGCCCGAGGACCCAATCGCCGCGCCCGGATCCCTCGCCTACGTCCCCTTCGACGGCGGACTGGTGGAGATCGGCGCCGGCCCCGAGGGTTTCGCCTGGGATAACGAGCGTCCGCGTCACCGCGTCTACCTCGACCCGTTCGCGCTGGCGGACCGGCCGGTAACCAATGGCGAGTTCCTCGCCTTCATGGAGGACGGCGGCTATGACCGGCCGGCCCTGTGGCTCTCGGACGGCTGGGCCCCGGTGCAGTCCAAGGGCTGGCGCTCGCCCCTGTACTGGGACCAAACCGTTGACGGCTGGCAGATCATGACCCTGGGCGGGCTGCGGCCGCTGAATCCTGCCGAGCCGGTCTGCCACGTCAGCTACTACGAGGCGGAGGCCTTCGCCACCTGGGCCGGCGCGCGACTGCCCAGCGAGGTGGAGTGGGAGCACGCGGCGGGTACCCTGCCCGTCGCGGGCCGCTTCGTGGAGGACGGCTGGCTACACCCGCGCCCCGCGCCCGAGGCCCAGGCCCAGGACGGCCTGCGGCAGATGTTCGGCGACCTCTGGGAGTGGACCGGCTCCGCCTATCTCCCCTACCCCGGCTACCGGCCACCGCCAGGGGCGCTCGGCGAATACAACGGCAAGTTCATGTGCAACCAGATGGTCCTGCGGGGCGGCTCCTGCGCCACCCCCGGCAACCACATCCGGTCGAGCTACCGCAACTTCTTCTACCCCCACGAGCGTTGGCAGTTCCAGGGGCTGCGCCTGGCGCGTAATCTGCGCTGAGGGGCGCCGATTGCACACCAGCGGGACTCTGGCGAGCTCGTCGGATCTCGCGTGCCGTCGGCTCGTCATGCTTTCGTCGCGACGAGGCCAAAGATCCGTC
>JBLMWY010000253.1:0-14661 GCA_050257475.1 Bdellovibrio bacteriovorus | reverse complement strand
GCGATCGAAGAACTCGAGGATCTGGGTCGCCACCTTGCGGCCGCCACCGCCGTCGGAGAAGAGGCTATCGCGCAAGGTGGCAATGCGTGCCCCGCCGTGCTCCGTGCTGAGCCGACGGACGATGGCGGCCAGCTCCGCGATGGCAGCCGCGGTGAAGTAGTGGTCGTGGGCCACCGGGTAGAGCTCCCCGGCCCGGGCGAGGCGCTTGAAGAGCTGGCGCACGTCCTCCTCGAGCGTGCCGGTGGCGTTGGCGATGTCGCGGACCCGCGGCGGGTTATGGGGCCTGGCGTCGAGCAGGGGCCGCAGCGCCTCGAAGTGCTCGCGGTCGGCGGCGGAGAGGCTGGCGCGATGACCCGGCAGGTGCAGCCAGGCGCGGGTCTGGGCGATGGCACCGGCGGCCAGCAGCTCCGCGGTGAGGGTGTCGAAGGCCGGGCGCGGCAGTTGGGCCGAGGTCATGCGACGCAGCCGTTCGCGCTCCACGCCGATCATGTCCGGGGCGCGCTCGTGCTCGTCGGCAAGGGACTCCAGCAGTTTCGCCCCGAGTCCAGACCAGGCCGCTGCCGAGAACCCGAGCGCGGCGCCGCCCGCGCGGATCACCCGCAGGCCGGCGCGCTGCCACAGGGCCTCGGCGGCGGCCGGGGTGAGGTTCCAGCTCAGGGCAAAGCGATTCAGATCGATGCCCGCCCGTGCCTGGCCCGCCAGCAGCCCCAGGGTGAGGGCCGGGTCATCGCGGCGCAGGGCTGCGAGCAGCTCAAGGCGCTGCGGCGCGCGCTTGTGGCGGCTGGGCGGGAAGATGTCCAGCACCCGGCCCCCGGCCACGGTGCGTTGCGCGCCCGCATCCCGCAGGATGAAGCGGTCGCCGCGCAGGGCCAGGGTCTCCCGCTCCAGCAGGATCTCGACCAGGGCCGCGCCGCCAGCCTCCAGCTCCTTGCAGTCGAGCAGGGCCACCCGCCCCAGGATGTCCTCGGTGCCCAGGTGCACATGGACCCACTGCAGGTGCGTCAATGGCCTCTGGCCCGAGGGGACGCGCAGTTCCCCCTGGAAGCGGGACAGGGGCGCCGCCAGCATCGGATCGACCACCCACATGCCGCGGGCGATGTCCTGCTTCTCGAAGGGGCCGGCGAGCGCCAGGGCGCAACGCTCGCCCGCCTGGCCGCGCTCGGCGGGACGGTCTTGGACGTGCAGGCCGCGCACCCGGACCTTGAGGCCGGGTGGGGAGATCATCACCGTGTCGCCGACCGCGATGGCCCCGGAATGGGCCGTGCCGGTGACGACGGTTCCGATGCCGGTCAGCGAGAAGCAGCGGTCGACGGCGAGCCGGAACAGGCCTTCCGCCGCGCCCTGGCGTCTGGCCGTGGCCTGGGCCTCCAGGTGCGCGCGCAGAGCCCCGATGCCCTCCCCGGTGCGGCCCGAGACTGGGAAGAGGGGGCTGCCGGCGAGCCCTGTCCCCGGCATCAGCGCCGCTACCTCCTGTCGTGCCGCGTCGAGACGCTGGGGCGAGACCGTGTCGATCTTGGTGAGGGCTATCGCTCCCCGAGTCAGGCCCAGGAGGTCGAGCAGCTCCAGGTGCTCCCGGGTCTGGGGCATGGGCCCATCGTCGGCGGCGATGACCAGCAGGACGAAGTCGATCCCTATCGCACCGGCCAGCATGTTGTGGATCAGCCGCTCGTGCCCCGGCACATCGACGAAGCCCAGCACCGAGCCGTCGGGCAGGGGCGCATAGGCATAGCCGAGGTCCAGGGTGATGCCCCGGGCCTTCTCCTCGGGCAGCCGATCGGCGTCCACGCCGGTGAGGGCCCGCACCAGCGTGGTCTTGCCGTGGTCGATGTGGCCCGCGGTGCCTATGAGCATGAGAGCTCGGTGAGGTTTGTCGCGAACCCCGCCTCCTCGGGGGCGGCCAGGCAGCGCAGGTCGAGAAGCAGGGCCCCCTCCTCGATGCGGCCTATGACCGGGCAGGGCAGGGCCCGCAGGGCCGTCTCGATGCGATGGAGCACGCCGCCCTTCCGCCCCTGGGGTCGGATGGCCAGGCCGGCGGAGGGCAGGCGATCGATGGGCAGGGAGCCGGAGCCGATCTGGGACCTGAGGGGGACCGCCTCCACGGTCACGGGCAGGGTGGCCAGGGCGGCCTGCAGGGACGGCAGCAGGCGCTCGGCAGCCGCCCGGATCTCGGCTTCCGGACGTGTGAGCTGTTGCAGGCTGGTCAGGCGCTCGGCCAGGCGGTCCGGGTCCCGGTAGAGCCGCAGCACCGCCTCGAGGGCGGCGAGGGTGAGCTTGCCCACCCGCAGGGCGCGCTTGAGTGGGTTCTTTTTGATGCGAGCAATGAGGTCCTTGCGGCCGACCAGCAGGCCGGCCTGGGGGCCGCCGAGGAGCTTGTCGCCGGAGAAGGTCACCAGGTCGGCCCCCGCGGCGATGGTCTCGCGGGGTGTGGGCTCGGGGGGCAGGCCCCAGCGGTCGAGGTCGATCAGGGTCCCGGAGCCCAGGTCGACGACGAAGGGCAGGCCCTGCTCGTGGGCCAGCCTGGCCAGCTCGGTCTCGGGCACCGCATGGGTGAAGCCCTGGATGGCGTAGTTGCTGGCGTGGACCTTCATGAGCAGGGCCGTGCGCGGGCTGAGGGTCTCCGCAAAGTCCTTGAGATGGGTGCGGTTGGTGGTGCCGACCTCGACCAGCTTGGCCCCGGCGCGCTTCATGATATCGGGCACCCGGAAGGCGCCGCCGATCTCGATCAGCTCGCCCCGGGAGACGATGACCTCCTTGCGCTGGGCCAGGGTATTGAGGAGGAGGAAGACGGCGGCGGCATTGTTGTTGACGACGGTGGCGGCCTCGGCGCCGGTGAGCTCGCAGAGCAGATCGTTGACGATGTCGTCGCGGTCGCCCCGGCCGCCGGATGCGATGTCGTATTCCAGGGCGCAGGGGTTGCGGGCGGCCGTGATCAGGGCGGCGACCGCCTCCTCCGGCAGGGGCGCGCGCCCGAGGTTGGTGTGCAGCACGGTCCCGGTCAGGTTGTAGACGGGGCGCAGCCTGGGGGTGGCGGAGGCCGTCGCGCTGGCCTCGATGGTGGCGAGCAGGCCCTCGTCGCTCGGGGGCGGTGTGCCGGCGCGGGTGGCCGCTCGCGCATCGGCGAGGGCCGCGCGGACTAATTCCGTGATGACGGCGCGGCCGTGCCGCTCGATCAGGGGGGCCACCCTGGTTTCGGAGAGCAGGCGGTCGACGGAGGGAAGCCGGGCGAGTGGATTCGAGGGTGGATTCATGGTTTCACCCAACTGGGCAGAAACGCGGATAGTGGGATTCTAACCCCGGTCCGAGGGCAGCGCGGTCCTCCGTCCATCCCTGTAACGAAAACCCCGCCACGGGGGCGGGGTCCCTGACCGATGGGGACAGGAGATCGGCTCACTCCATGGAAGGATTCCACACCTTCCAGACGTTGCCGACCAGATCGGGTCCTGGCTTCAGGGTCTCCTTGCCGGGCTCCCAACCCGCGGGGGTGGCCTCCTTACCCCCAGAGGCGCGCACCACCTGGAAGGCCTGGATCTGACGCACCGTCTCGGCGAGCTTGCGCCCGACCGCGGGGGTGAGCACCTCCATCGCCTGGATGACCCCGTCCGGGTCGATGATGAACCGACCGCGCATCTCGATCCCTTGGCTCTCGTCATAGCTGCCAAAGGCCCGGCCCACATTGCCCGCCTGGTCCGACACCATATGGACGCGTACGCCGCCATCCACCATCTTGCTCAATTCATTGTCGTTCCACATCTTATGGACAAAGTGGCTGTCCACGCTGACCGACAGGACCTCGACACCCAACGCCTGCAGAGCATCATATTGTGCGGCGACCGCCGACACTTCTGTTGCTCAAACAAAGGCGTTATCGCCGGGATAGAAGCAGAGCATCACCCATTTGCCAAGAAATCAGACAGCTCGACATTGGTGAAGCCGCCCAGGTCGTAGGCTGGTGCATTGAAATCCGGGGCCTTCTGCCCCGCGCGTGCAGTCATTCTGGTCGCCTCCGGATGGGTGGCTGCCTCGGATTGGGCCTGGGCATCGGGTGGGGCGTCTCCCACGACGGACCCCGATACCCGCCCGCATCCAACGGGTACTTCTTCCATAACACCTCCAATTGATCGGGCGCGACTCGCGCCGCTTCGGACCTTAGTTGGCATTTGAGGGCGCGCGTCAAGCTCAAGACCGATAGGGGCGCGGCCAACCAGGCCCAGGAGTCGCGCGGCGAGGTGTGGATGTGTCCAGCCTCTGACTGGTTGACGAATCCTGATCCGCGTGGGGTGATGCCGGCCCCCAGGTCCGGGGACGCTCGCTGGGGCGTCCAGTCGGGGCGGCTCAATGGCGACGGCTTGTCTTGAGCGCCGGCGCGCCCAACCTTGGCCGCAACCCAAAGACAGACACCGGGCCTTGGCGCCTGGTACTACGACAGGAGATCAGCATGGAAACCTCAGCCGTCGAGCAGCTTATCCGCGCCGGCATCCCCGGAGCCCAGGTAAAGGTTACGGGGGATGGCAGTCACTTCGACGCCGTGGTGGTGAGCGAGGCATTCACCGGCCTTAGCCCCATCAAGAAGCAGCGCCTGGTGATGGATGCGGTGAAGGCCCAGATTGCGAGCGGGGAGCTGCATGCACTCTCCATCAAGACCTTCACGCCGGCGGAGTGGGCGGGTCAGGGGGCCTGAGGCGGGGCGTAGAGATACCCCCGGCGGCCCATGGAGACGGGCGCAGTCCCGGAGCTTGTGGCCCCGGGGCCGGCTGCCATACTTGTAGGTGAGAACAAGGGCAGAACAACAGACGGAGGCGACACCATGTTCCTCAAGCACACCACCACCGGCAAGATGGTCGAGGTCCTGAGCCTGCGGGACCTCTTCAACCCAATGCACGGCACCGTGATCGGCCGCTATCACTACGGTGAGGAGGCCCAGGATCCAGAGAGCTTCGACAAGAGCGAGCTGGCCTTCTGCTCGGACGAGCCCATGCCCAAGTGCTGGACGGACGTCCACTATCGGGACTCCGAGGCCACCCACTATTACAAGAAGGCGTCCTGAATCCGGGTCGGGCGCCGAGTGACGCCGGCGGCGGGCGAGGTCCGCCGCCGGCGTTTCCGTTGCGGTGGTCTCCTCCTCGATCGGTCCTCGGGGCGGGCGGCGAGGGCCCTTGTTCTCGTGGCACAGGTGGCGCTTTTGGGACCACCGTCCCCTCTGCAACCTCCACCCTGGGCCGCGACCCATGTATGATTCCGGCCCACATGGCCGGCCATCACTCCCAAACCCACGCCAACCAACCCATTGGGGTCTTTGACTCCGGGGTGGGGGGGCTCACCGTGCTCCGGGAGATCCGCCGGGAGCTGCCCCACGAGGACTTGCTCTACGTGGCAGACTCGGGACACGCTCCCTACGGCGACAAGCCCATGGACGCCATCGAGGCGCGGGCCGTGATGATCACCGAGTTCCTGCTAGAGCAGGGGGCCAAGGCGGTGGTGGTCGCCTGCAATACCGCCACCGGGGCGGCGGCGCGCCTGTTGCGCACCCGTTACCCGGTGCCGATCATCGCCATGGAGCCCGCGGTGAAGCCCGCAGTCGCCCAGACCCGATCCGGGGTCGTTGGGGTCCTGGCCACCCGCCGAACCCTGGAGAGCCACAATTTTTCCGTCCTGATGGAGCGAATCGGGTCCGGGACCGAGGTCCTGCTGCAGCCCTGTCCCGGTCTGGTGGAGCGGGTGGAGGAGGGGGATCTGGACGGCGACTACACACGCTCCTTGCTCGCCGAGTACCTCCAGCCCCTGCTGGAGCGGGGGGCCGACACACTGGTCCTCGGCTGCACCCACTACCCGCACCTGATCCCGCTGATCGGCCGACTGACCGGTACCGAGGTGACGGTCCTCGACTCCGGGGCCGCGGTGGCTCGTCAGGTGCGCCGGCGCCTGGAGTCGCTGGGTCTCCTCGCCGCGGCCGGACGGCCGGGTACGGAGCGCTTCTGGACCAGCGGCTGCCCGGTGGGAAACCACGGGCTCATGACCCGTCTGTGGCAGGCCGAGGTGCGGCTGGAGCGTCTGCCGGCGGCGCCCGAGCCGGGCGAGGCCCCGGAGCCCCGGGGGATGCCCGACCTCGCCCTCCAGTTCGAGTGAAGGACCTCGGGTTGGCTCCCCTCTCAGACCCACTCTGGGCGCGCCGGTGGGTCGTCGCCTGGGTGTCCCTCGTGCTGCTGGTGCTTGGGGTCGCCTTGGTCCCACGCGACGGCGCGGCGGAGGATCCCTGCCTCAAGCTGGTCTTCGGGCGCTACTGCCTGGGCGGCGATGTGAACCCCCTGCTGCAAGGGAATCCCCAGCCTCTGGTCCGTGAGGTGGAGGGCAGCAGCCTGGCGCTGGTCTTTTCGGAGGACGTGGACCAGATCTACGTGCTCGCCTACAAAGGGCGGATCTACAAGGTAGTGCGTGGCTACCGGGTGGCGACCCAGCTCCGCTTCGACGAGATCTATGCCCTGCTGCGGGAGAAGTATGGCCCCGGCGAGGACCAGAGCCGCTTCCCCGAGCAGGCCAGCACCCCAGGACGGCGCCTGGCCTCCATCCGCCGGGGCGAGGGGCGGGCCCTGCACGTCTGGCGGCCGGCCGACACCTGGCATATCGAGCTCGCCTGGACCCGCGAATTTGGTCTTTCGCTCGCCTATATCGCGGACGCCATCGAAGCGGAGCGCCAGGCCGAGACGGGCCGGGGTTTGTAGGTCGCGCTGTAGGTCGGGCTTCAGCCCGACAACGACCTCGCCGCCACACGCAGACGCCACAGTCGGGCTGAAGCCCGACTACCCGGGCGACTCGCGCCGACCCCTGAGCATTTCCCCGTCTGCGGTCACGCCCAGGATTCGTACCCCGATGATCTCGCCGGCGGGGGGCGCCGCCGGGTCCGGGTCGATGCGCACCGGCAGGTAGTTCGGCGTGTAGCCGAAGAGCCCCGCGGGGCCCGCGGGTCTGGGCGCCTCCTCCCGCAGCACGGCCGCCCCGGTGCCGACCTGGGCCTCCAGCACCCCCCGGCGCAGCCGTTTCGCGAGCGCCGTCAGCTCCTGCGCCCGTCGGCGCTGGGTGGCGGCATCCACACGCCCCGGCAGGCTGGCGGCGCGGGTGCCGGGCCGAGGGGAATAGGGGAAGGCGTGGATCTGGCCGAAGCCCACGGCCTCCACGAAGACCAGGGTCTCCTCCCAATCCGACTCGGTCTCGCCCGGGAAGCCCAGGATGATGTCGGTGCCGAGATTGAGCCCGGGGACCGCTGCCCGACCCTCCGCCGCCAGTCGCGCGAGCTGTGCCGGCCTGCAGCGCCGGCCCATGCGCCTCAACACCCGCTCGGAGCCGCTCTGCATGGGCAGGTGCAGGTGGGGCATCAATCGGCTGTCGGCGAACAGTCCCCAAAACCCGCTCGGCAGGTCCCAGGGCTCCAAGGAGCCGAGGCGGATCCGCGGCATGGCCGTCTCGGCGAGCAGGGCACGGATCAGGTCGGCGAGGCCCCCGGCTGGGTCCCCTCCAAGGTCGCTGCCATAGCCCCCCAGGTGCACCCCGGTGAGCAGGATCTCCTGGATGCCGGAGTCCGTTAGGCGGTTGACCAGGCCCACCACCTCGGCGATGGGACGGCTGCGCTCATCGCCGCGGGCCAGGGTGGTGATGCAGAAGGTGCAGCGGTGTCGGCAGCCGTCCTGGACCTTCACGAAGGCGCGCTGGCGACCGCGGGCGAAAAGGGTCTCCGACGGGGCGAGCGCGTCCTGCAGGGGCACCGCGGGCAGATCCAGGGAGGTGGCGGCGATCTCCACCAGGCGGTCCTTGTCCTGGTTGCCCACCACCAGGTCCGGACCGCCGCCGAGTGAGCCCGGCTCCAGGGTCGACAGACAACCGCTCACCACCAGTCGGGCCTGGGGGTCAAGCCGCCGGCTCCGGCGCAGCATCTGCCGCGACTTGCGCGCCGCCTCCTGGGTGACGGCGCAGGTGTTGACCACCACCAGGTCGGCGGGCTCTCCCTCGGCCGCAACCCGCAGGCCAAGCCGGCGAAAGCCCCGCGCCCAGGCCTCCAGCTCCGCCTCGTTCAGGCGGCAGCCCAGGGAGTGGAGCCGGACCCGAGGCGGATCGGACATAGCGAGTGGGCGCCTCCCGGCTCAGGCGCGGCCTTGACCGGGGGGAGGCGGGACTGGGGAGTTCTGATGGACCACCAGGCGCCAGCCATCGGCCCCGCGCCGGAACAGGTTGCTGGCATAGACCGGGGGCACGGGTTGGGGCGGGCGCCCGCCGGCGGGGTCCGGGGGCACGGCGATCCGCTCCTCGATCAGGTGAAGGGCGAGCTCCCCGCCCTCCACCCAGCTCAGGTGGCGCACCTGGATGTCGAAGGCGGCACCCTGGGCGAACATGGAGCGCCACATCTCCAGCACCTCGGGGCCCTGGATCAGGGGCGTCATGGGGAGCAGACAGCCGATCTGGGGGGACGACTCCCAGACCTCGGCCATGGCGTCCGGGTCGCCGTTCTCCAGGGCGTCGTAGAAGGCGTCCTCGACGTCCTGGGGGGTATCGAAGGGCATGGGGCGGACCTCGTCTCTAGGGTCTCAGGGTTGGCCGGCGGGTGCCGGGGGCGCCTCGGGGGTGGGGGCGGCGAAGGGTCCTGGGGTCGCTCCCTGTGGTCGCTCGCCGGGCATCCCGGGCTGGCCGGGTCCGTAGCCGGGTCCCCAGCCGCGGCCGGCGACCCGGGGGATGCGCAGGGTGATGGTCCCGTCCTTTGCCTCCCGGGTCATGCCGCTCAGGTCCGCGTCTGGGGGCAGGCCGAGGCGCCGGCTTACGGCGCCGCGGGAGAAGCTGTAGCTGCGCTGATAGCCGCGACCGTCGTCGAAGCGCTGCTCCTCCTCGGTCTGGGCGTCGGTGCTACGGGAGATGGCCAGGGATCGGCCCAGGGGCGTGACCTGGACCTCCTCGGTCTTGCCTTCACCCACCAGGATGTGCACCAGATAGGCGTCATCGGTGACCTCGCGGGTGATCCGCAACTGGCCCGGCATCATCCGGGGGCCCTCCCATCTGGAGCCGTATGCCGGACCAGAGGGGGAACCATAGCGGCCGCCATAGGGCATCCCCTGGGGGCCTGGGCCACCAGGCCACTCGGTGGGTGGCGCCTGGTCCGGCACCGTGGCGCCGGGCTCCGCTCTGCCCCCTTGGGCCGGCGCGGCTGTCTCCGGGACGGACGCGGGTGCTTGGGGCTCTGGCGTGGTGGCCGGAGCGCCCACCGGCCCCGGGCTGGGCTCCTCAGATCCTGCCGCCCAGGGTGGGGCTCCCGGATAGCCGGGCGGTCCCATCGGCGGGTAGCCGTAAGCCGGCGGGAGCCCAGGATAGCCGTAGCCGGGCGGTCCGTACGCCGGGGGCGGCTCGGGCATCCAGGCGAGGGCCAGGAGGGGTGTCGCCGCGAGCAGGGCGGCGGCGATGGGGCGGCTGGGGATTGGCATGGCTGGGCTCCCGGTGGTTTTGTGGCGCCCCAGGGTCGGGGGACGGCGCGTCCCCTGGGCGAGACCCCAAGTATAGGGGCCGGTCAGTCCAGGCGCACGAACCAGGTCGGTCGGCCGGCCTCGTCGATGAGGCCGCGCCGGCTCAGCCAGTCTCGGGCATCCGAGGCGTCTGCCTCGAACCAGGCCCGGGCGGAGCCGAGCCTGAACGTATAGCCCCAGGCGTCCATGTCCCGCAGCATCCGTTCCCGTCCCAGCCCGGGTATCTCGTCGGCGAGGAGGATCTGCAGGTAGCAGACCGCGTCCTCCTCCGCATAGTCGCCCCCGGCATCGGTGTCCAACGCGGCGCGCCGCTGCGCATCCATGCAGACATAGTGACAGGCCTCGTGGAGCAGGGAATGTAGCGGGGTGTCGGGCCGCACGAAGATGCGGCTCCCGACCAGCCCCGCCTCGGATTCGCCCCAGTAGCTGCCTGGGATGGGGGACTCGGGCGCGCCGTCGAGCACCTCGAGCCCGAACCGGGCGAGCAGCGCTCGCACTGGTCCCTGTTCGGCCTCATCCCAGCGCAGTATCGCTTGGGCGGGGGCCCGCAGGGGCGTCTGGCTGGTGCTCGTGGTCGGACTCAAGGCGTAGGCGCAGAGCAGGGACGGGGCGAGGATCATAGCCCATCCGGCACCCCCAACGGACCTGTGTGTCAGGGGCCTGATCCGTTGGCGCTCAGCCGGCCCGCCTCAGGGTGTGGAGCGGGGGGCGCACCAGCAAGGGGTAGGTGGTCAGGGTGCCGGCCAGCCCGATCAGGAGCCCGGAGCCCAGGACCCCCACCAGCCACAGCGTCGGGTTGAACTGGAAGGCCAGCCCGAAGAGCTGATCCGCCAGCAGCCAGCCGGTGAGCTCGGCGAAGATGGAGGCGAGCAGCCCGGCGAGCAGCCCCGCGGCCGTGAACTCTACCGCCAGGCTCCCCAGCAGGGCCTGGCGGCCGGTCCCCAGGGTGCGCAGGATGGCGTGCTCGGCACGCCGCTCCGCGAGGCTCGCCTGGATCCCCGCCGCCATCACCAGGAGCCCTGCGGCCAGGGTGAAGAGGAAGACGTACTCCACCGCCAGCACGCCCCGGTCCACCACCTGGCGCACCTGTTTGAGGATGGCGCCCACGTCCAGCAGGGTCACGCTGGGAAAGGCCCGCACCAGGGCCGGGACCACCGACTCCCGCTCGGCGGGCAAATGGAAGCTGGTGATGTAGGTGGCGGGCTCGGGGGCGAACAGGACCGGCGGCCCGACCACGAAGAAGTTCACGTTGAAGCTGTCCCACTGGACCTCCCGCAGGCTGGTCACCGGCGCGCTCACCGCATGGCCCGAGATCCAGAAGGTGAGGGTATCCCCGAGCCGGATCCCCAGGGTCTCCGCCAGCCCCTGCTCCACCGAGAGCTGGGGCTCGGAGGTGCCGGGCTCCCACCAGCGGCCGGCCACGATGCGGTTGTCCGCCTGGGGCCGATCCGCGAAGCTCAGGTTGAACTCGCGGGCGGCCAGGCGCT
The DNA here is from genome assembly GCA_050257475.1 of Bdellovibrio bacteriovorus. Lineage (GTDB taxonomy): Bacteria > Pseudomonadota > Gammaproteobacteria > Chromatiales > Chromatiaceae > Thiodictyon. The sequence goes on along the minus strand of JBLMWY010000253.1, from coordinate 3,680 downwards.
CGGCCCGTGGGTTCTCGTAGTCGGAGGGGCGCACCTCCCGGTCCCCGATGTGGGTCAGCCGGCCCCGGATCATGGGGTAGAGCGCCGCCTTTTCCAGGCCCTGTTCCGCCAGGAAGCCCTCCATGGGGGCGACCTCGTGGGGCTGGATGTTGATGAGGAAGTGGTTGGGGGCCCCCTCCGGCAGGGTCTCCTGCCAGGTCCGAAGCAGGTCTACCCGCACCACCGCCAATAGCAGCAGGGCCAAGATGCCGAGCCCGAAGCCGGCGATCTGGAGCACCGCCCCGGTGGGGCGCCGGGCCAAGGCCGCGAGACCCAGGCGCCAGACACCGCGGCTGCGGGAGGCCAGGCTGCCCGCAATCCGCACCAGTATCAGCACCGAGACGATCAGGGCCGCCAAGGCCGCGGCCACCCCGGCCAGCAGCTTCCAGGCGAGCCCCGGGTCCCCCGCCTGCCAGAAGACCAGGAGGGCCAGTGCCAGGGCGGCGGAGCCCACCGCCAGGGCGGCGGAGGCCCGCGGGGGGCCGAGATCCCGGCGCAGCGCCCTCAGGGGGGGCACCCGGGCGATCTGGATCAGGGGCGGCAGGGCGAAGCCGAGGAGTGCCACCATGCCGGTGGCGACGCCGACCGCGACCGGGGCCAGGGAGGGCGGGGGCAGGTCCCCGCCCAGCCATTCCGCCAGGGCCGCCACCAGGGCGAGCTGGCCCAACCAGCCGAGCAGGCTGCCGAGCAGGCTCGCCCCCAGGGCGAACAGCACCAGGCGCAGGACGAAGATGCCGGTCAGTAGGTGGCGGGGGGCCCCCAGGCAGCGCATCACCGCCACCGCGTCGATCTGGCGCTCCACCAGCCGGCGGCTGGCGAGCGCGACGGCGCTCCCGGCCACCAGCAGGGTCACCAGGGTCGCCAGATGCAGGAAGCGGGAGGCCCGGTCCACCGCCGACTCGAACTCGGGGCGGGCCGTGCGTCCGTCGACCAGCTCTAGGTTGGCCGGGAGCCGGGGCTTGAGCCAATCGGAGAAGGCGTCGATCCCGTTGATCTCCCCCGCCACCAGGAGCCGATGGCGCACCCGGCTGGCCTCGCCCACCAGGCCGGTGGCCGGTAGGTCCGAGGCATTCATCAGCACCCGGGGGGCGAGCTGGAACAGGTTGCCGCCCCGGTCTGGCTCGAAGCTCAGGATGGCGCTGATGCGCAGGCGCGCCTCGCCCAGACCCACCGAGTCTCCAATCTCGGCGCCGAGAAGTCGCAGCAGGCGGGACTCCACCCAGATCTCGCCGGGCTTGGGGCCGCCCTCGACGGTCCACTCGGGAGCCTCGAAACCGTCGCGCACCCGCAGCCGGCCGCGCAGGGGATAGTCGGCATCGGCGGCCTTCACCTGGACGAGCTGGGGTCCCGCCGTGCCCATCACCACGCTCGGGAACTCCAGGGTGCGGGCGGTCTGAAGCCCCAGCGCCGCCGCCTGTCCCTGGTACGCCTGCGGCGCGGCGGAGGAGCCGTCCACCGCCAGGTCGGCGGCGATCAGCTCGCCCCCTTGCCGGGCCATGGCCGCCTCGATCCGGTCGGTGAAGAAGCCCACGGCGGTGACCGCCGCCACGGTCAGCACCAGGGCCGCGGTCAGGAGCAGGAGCTCGCCGCTGCGCCAGTCCCGGCGCAACAGGCGGATCGTCAGGGGCCAGGGGCTCATGCCATGGCCTCCAGGGCCCCATCGCGCATGCGCAGCCGCCGGTCGCAGCGTTCGGCCAGGCGTTCGTCGTGGGTCACCAGGACCAGGGCGGCGCCGGCCTCGGCGCGCAGCTCGAGGAGCAGGTTGATGATATGGTCCCCGGTGGTCTGGTCCAGGTTTCCGGTGGGCTCGTCGGCGAACAAGACCTCCGGCCGCGGGGCATAGGCCCGGGCAATCGCCACCCGCTGCTGCTCACCGCCGGAGAGCTGTCGGGGGTAGTGGCCGGCCCGCTCGGCGAGACCCACCCGTTCCAGGGCCTGATCGGCGCGACCCTGGGCGTCGGCGGTGCCGGTAAGCTCCAGGGGCAGGAGGACGTTCTCCCGGGCCGTCAAGGTCGGAAGCAGTTGGAAGCTCTGGAAGACGAATCCCACGCGCCCGGCCCGCAGCTCCGCCCGACCGTCCTCGTCGAGTCCGTTGAGCGGGCGGCCGCACAGCCATAGGTCCCCCGCGCTGGCGTTGTCCAGCCCGGCGAGGAGTCCGAGCAGGGTGGATTTGCCGCTGCCGGAGGCCCCGAGGATCGCTACCGCCTCCCTGGGCCGCACCTCCAGGTCGAGTCCCCGGAGGATGGTCAGCTCGCCACTCGGGCCGGTAACATGCTTGCCGAGGCCTCGGGCCTTCGAGACCCATTCGCGCGCTGCTTCCGACATTATGCGTCTACCTTCTCTGTTGCTGGTCGCCTTGGCCCTGAGCCTGACCCTGACCGGGCGCTCGGTCGCCCAGCCGCCGGTCTTGCTGGTGCTCGGGGACAGCCTGAGTGCCGCCTACGGCATGGCGACGGAGGCGGGCTGGGTGAGTCTCCTGCAGCGCCGCCTGGAGGAGCGGGCCCTGGACTATCAGGTGGTCAACGCGAGCATCTCCGGCGAGACCAGCGCCGGGGGCTTGAGCCGGCTTCCGGGCTTGCTCGAGGCCCACAGGCCCGCGATCCTGGTGATCGCCTTGGGGGCCAACGATGGGTTGCGCGGCTTCGCCTTCGAGACCCTACGTGCCAACCTGAGCCAGATGATCGACCTGAGCCGAACGGCAGGGAGCCGGGTCCTGTTGGCGGGCATCCGCCTACCGCCCAACTACGGTGCGGCTTACACGGAAGGCTTTCAAGCCGTGTTCCGGGAGGTCGCCGCCGCCGAGCAGGTGCCCCTGGTGCCCCTCCTGCTCGCGGGCGTGGAGGGCTTCGACATGATGCAGGCGGATGGCATCCACCCGAGCGCCGCGGCCCAGCCGCGCATCCTGGACAACGTCTGGACCGAGCTCGAGCCGCTGCTGAAGCCGGCGCCCTAGCACGCCGGCGAGGGCCGGCGCGCCGGGCGGCAAGGCGCGCACCTCGGCCCAAGGGACCAAGGGTGGCCATGGGCCTGGATCTGTCCCGCCGGGAAGTCCCATGGAGCGCGAGGGGTTTGGTGTCGAGCCGAGGGGTACAATGAGAGCGATTCATCTCTCTCCCATGGAGCCCCCATGAACCGCATCACCATCGTCGGCGCGGGCTTCGGCGGACTGACCGCCGTCCGGGCGCTGCGCCACTCTGGCCTCGCGGCCGAGCTCACCCTCGTGAGCCCCAAGCCGGAGTTCGTCTACTATCCAGGCTTGATCTGGGTCCCTTGCGGCCTGCGCCGTGGCGAGGACCTGCGCATCGATCTGCGCCGGTTCTTCGAGCGTCAGGGGGTGACCCACGTGGCGGCGGAGGCTACGGGGCTCGCCAACGACGGGCGCACCCTGGAGACCAGCGCGGGCCCCATTGCGAACGACGGGCTCATCATCGCGAGCGGCGGGCGCTTCCTGAAAAAGCTCCCGGGCATCGAGCACGCCATCACCCCCTGCGAGGGGATCGCCGCGGCCGAGGCCATTCGGGACCGGGTCAAGGCGATGGACGGCGGCAGCATCGCCATGGGCTTTGCCGGCAACCCCAATGAGCCGAGCTCCATGCGCGGCGGTCCCATCTTCGAGTTCCTGTTCGGCCTGGACAACCAGC
>JBLMWY010000252.1:0-2844 GCA_050257475.1 Bdellovibrio bacteriovorus | reverse complement strand
GGGGCCGGGGTGGCGGACGACAAGGTGGTCTACGCCTTTGTCCCGGAGATTATCCGCTACTACCTGGACGCCGAGCCCATCATCCCCAATGTCCCCACCTACCGCTGCATGGAGCCCGAGGCGCTCGCCTACACCCTGGAGCACATGGAGCGGCTGGTGGTGAAGCCGGCCAACGAATCCGGCGGCTACGGCATGCTGGTGGGCCCCGCCTCCACCAAGGCGGAGCGGGAGCGCTTTGCGGAGCTGGTCCAGAAGGACCCCCGCAACTACATCGCCCAACCGGCACTCAAGCTCTCCACCGTACCCACCATCGTCGGGCGCCACCTGGAGCCCCGGCACGTGGATCTTCGCCCCTTCATCCTCTCGGCGGACCGCCAGCAGGTCACCATGGGAGGACTCACCCGGGTGGCCCTGCGCAAGGGCTCCCTGGTGGTCAACTCATCCCAAGGAGGCGGGAGCAAGGACACCTGGATAGTCCCGGATCAACCGGCTTGAGTCCAAGGGGGAGCTGATGCTGTCGCGCGTCGCGGAGAACATCTACTGGTTAGGCCGCTACGTGGAGCGGGCGGAGAACACGGCGCGCATCGTGACCGTGAACGCCAACCTGCTCCTGGACCTCCCCAAGGGCCTAGCCCCCGGCTGGCGCCCCCTGGTGGACATCACCGGGGCCAACGCCCTCTTCGAGGAGCACTACAAGGACTACGGTGAGCGCCACGTGGTGCGCTTCCTACTTGGGGACGAGCGCAACGGCGGATCCATTCTGGCGTGCCTGGGGGCGGCCCGGGAGAGCTGCCGCACCATCCGGGACTTCGTCCCGCGGGAGGCCTGGGAGCTCCTGAACGAGCTCTATCTGTTCGCCCGCGACGAGCTTCAGAAGGGCATGACCAAGGGCGGGCGCCACACCTACCTGAAGTACATCATCCTCGGCAGCCAAAGCATCAACGGTCTCCTCTCGGGGACCATGCTCCACGACCAGGGCTACGAGTTCCTGCACCTGGGGCGCTTCCTGGAGCGGGCGGACATGACCACCCGCATCGTCGACGTTCGCTCGGCCAACCTGCTGCCGGAGGAGACCATGGAGCTGCGTCCCTTCGCCACCATCCAGTGGGTCAGCGTGCTGAAATCCATGACCGCCTATCAGGCCTACAGGCGCAGCGAGCAGGTGCGGGTGCAGCGCGGCCCGGTGCTGCGCTTCCTGTTCCAGCATCCGGACTTTCCGCGCTCGGTGCGGCACTGCATCGACGCGTGCCGTCTCAGCCTGGAGAAGCTGCCCCGGGCGGACTCGGCCCTGCGGGTCGCCGGGCGCTTGAAGCGCAATCTGGAGTCCTCAGAGCCCCGCCGGCTCAATCAGCAGCAGCTCCACGACTTTATCGACGATCTGCAGGCGGCGATCGGCGAGCTGCACGGGGAGATCTCGCGCACCTGGTTCCCGCCGCCACTCGCCGCTGAGGCCGCCTGAGGCCGCCGACTGGGACCGCGGCCTGAGTCCCTGGGCAGCGATCACTCGCCGGCGATGGTCATGCGCTCGATCAGCCAGGAGCCGGTGCGGGTGCTCCCCGGGTAGTCGCAATCGTTACCAACCGCCACCAGGCCGGCGAACATCTGCTTCAGGTTACCGGCGATGGTGATCTCCTCCACCGGGTACTGGATCTCCCCATTCTCCACCCAGAAGCCGGAGGCACCGCGCGAATAGTCGCCGGTCACCGGGTTGACCCCGTGGCCCATGAGCTCGGTCACCAGCAGCCCGGTGCCCATCAGGGACAGCATGCCCGCCCGGTCCCGCTCGCCCATCGCGACGCTCAGGTTGCGCACCCCGCCGGCATTGCCGGTGGTGGGCAGCCCGAGGCGGCAGCCCGAGTAGGCGTCGAGCAGGTAGGTCCGGAGTATCCCCTCGCTCACTAGGTCCTTGGGCCGAGTGGCCACCCCATCCCCATCGAAGGCGGCGCTGGCGAGACCGCGGGGCAGGAGGGGCTCCTCGTGGATGCGCACGAAGTCGGGAAAGATCCGCTCCCCCAGATGATCGAGCAGGAAGCTCGCCCGACGGTACAGGCTGGCCCCCTGGATGGCGGAGGTGAGGCTGCGCAACAGACCGGTAGCCACCTCGGCGCGAAAGAGCACCGGGGCCTCCCGGGTGCTCAGGCGCCGGGCCCCCAGGCGGGAGCAGGTGCGCTCGGCGGCCTGCTCCCCGACGTGGCGGGCGGGATCCAGATCGGCGGCCGCGCGGGCGCTGGTCCACCAATAGTCCCGCTGCATGGCCTCCCCCTCCTGTCCCACCACGGCGCAGCTCAGGCTGTGGCGGGTGGAGGGAAAGCCGCCGATGAATCCGTGGCTGTTGCCGTAGACGTGCAGACCCGCGTGGGTCTCGACGGTCGCCCCCTCGGAGTTGACGATCCGCGGATCGAAGGCGCGCGCCGCATCCTCGCAGGCGCAGGCCATCTCGATGGCCTCATCTACACCCAGGGACCAGGGGTGATAGAGATCCAGGTCCGGTAGCTCGCCCTGGGCCATGAGCTCGGGGTCCGCCAGGTGGGCGCAGGGGTCCTCCTGGGTGTAGCGGGCGATGTCGCAGGCGGCCTTGACCGCGTCCCGCAGGGCCCCGGGGGAGAGGTCGGAGGTGCTGGCCGAGCCCTTGCGGTGTCCGAAATAGACGGTGATGCCGAGACCGTTGTCCCGGGTGTGCTCGACCGTTTCCACCTCACCGAGCCGCACCGAGACCTCGATCCCGGCGCTGCTGCCCACCGAGGCCTCGGCGCCGCTCGCACCCTGCCGTTTGGCCTCCTTCAGGAGGTCCTCGATGTTGTGCTGCAAGCGCTCCAGGCGCTCCTTGGTGTCCTCGGTGACCGT
>JBLMWY010000251.1:0-10668 GCA_050257475.1 Bdellovibrio bacteriovorus | reverse complement strand
CGGGTCATCTCCACCAGGTGCCCGAGGAGCCCGAAGCCGGTGACATCGGTGCAGGCCCTGACCCCGTGTCGGCCCAGGCAGGCGGCGGCGGCCTGGCTGGAGAGGCGCATGGAGTCGATGGCCGCATCGACCCAGCGGCCCTTGGCGCGGCGGCGCATATCAGCGGCGAAGAGGGTCCCGGTGCCGATGGGCTTGGTGAGGATCAGGGCATCCCCGGGCTGGAGCCCGCCCTTGCGCCAGGCCCGCTCTGGGTCCACCAGGCCGTTCACCGCGAGACCGAAGGCGAGCTCGGCCCCCTCGCTGGAGTGCCCGCCGGCCAGCACGGCCCCGGCCGGCTCCAGGATGGCCAGGGCCCCGGCGAGGAGCTCGTAGAGTGCCTCCTCGACCACCCGCTCGCGGCCATAGGGCACGGTGGCGATGGCGAGCGCCGACTGGGGCTCGGCCCCCATGGCAAAGACGTCCCCGAGCGCATGATTGGCGGCGATCTGGCCGAAGGCGTAGGTGTCGTCGAGGAAGGCGCGGAAGTAGTCCACGCTCTGCACCAGGGCCTTGCCGGGCGGGACCGCGAGCATGCTGGCGTCATCGGGGGCGTCGATGCCGATCAGCACGTCCTCCCGCCGACCCACGGGCAGACGCTGCATCACGCGGGTGAGCACGGTGCTGCCGACCTTGGCGCCGCAGCCCCCGCAGCGCATGGCAAGCGTCGAGAGCTCGCGGATCGCCTCCCCATCCGCCAGGCCCGCGGCGAGCTGGGGGCTGGCCTCCTGAACCATGGCCGGCAGCGTGTTGAAGCGGGCCATGAAGCGCCGGTCGATCCAGTCCTTGGCCCGCCACAGCCAGGCCCCTTCCAGGGACCAGCCGCCCCGGGAGGCGACGGCATAGCGATCCCCGGTGCTGATGAGCCCGAGGAAGCGGCGCTGGGGGCGGTAGGGGCGCAGGGGCTGCCCCGTCGCGGCCCGGCGCAGGTTGTCGGCGAGCACCGGTCCCTGGCGCACGGCGAAGACCCCCGACTTGGGTCTGGGGCTGGGTAGGGCCGCCACGTCACCCGCGGCGAAGATGCCGGGGTGGGAGGCGGACCGGAGGTGAGCGTCCACCTGGATGAAGCCGCGGGCGTCGACCGCGAGCCCTGACTCCCTGGGCCAGCTCGGCGCGGCGGCATCGGTCACCCAGAGGATCGCGTCCGCGGCGACCGGCGGGCACCTGTCGGCCCGCACCTCGTTCGCTGTCACCTCGACCACGTCGTGGTCGGTGTAAAGCGCGATGCCGCGCTCGGCCAGAACGCGGCGGAAACGCCGGCGCACGCCCGGGTTGTGGGTGGGCAGGATCTCCGGCCCCCGTGTTAGCAGGGCATAGTGCAGGCGCCCTGGGTCGTCGCCCGCCGCCCGGAGCCGCTGGCGGAGCCGATACTGGGTGGCTAATGCCAGCTCCACCCCGCCCGCGCCGCCGCCCACCACGACGATCCGAAAGGGTCCCTGGCTCGCCAGGACGCGCTCCATGAGCTCGTCCCAGTGGGTCAGGAACCGATCGATGGGCTTGACCGGGAGGGCATGCTCCGCCGCGCCAGGGACATCGAGGGTGCGGGGTCGGGAGCCGATGTTGATGGACAGCAGATCGAAGGTGACAGGCGGGCGCCCCTGGACGCGGACCTGCCGGCCCTGGAGGTCCAGCCCCTCCACCTCGGCGTGATAGAGCCGGGCCCCGGCGAAGCGTGCCAGGGGCCCCAGGTCGATATGGCAGTCGTCGTAGCCATAGTGGCCGGCCACATAGCCGGGGAGCATGCCGGAGTAGGGGGTATGGACGTCCCGGGTGATGAGGGTGAGGCGCAGCCCCGGCACCGGCTCCATGCCGAAGCGACGCAGCACCGCCACGTGGGCGTGACCGCCCCCCACCAGCACCAGGTCCTTGACGACCGGCGCGCCCGTTCCCTTCACGCATCCCCCCCGGTCGCCCGCAGCAGGTGCACGCTGAAGAGCTTGGCCCCGTCCGTCCATACCGCCTCGGGCTGGAACCCCGCCTGGGTCGCAAGACCCTGAAATTCCTCGACACCGTACTTGTAGGAATTCTCGGTGTGGATGCTCTCCCCGGCCGCGAACGCGAAGGTCTCCCCCGCGACCCCCACGGTCTGGGCGCGCCCGCTCACCAGGTGCATCTCGATTCGGCCCCGGTCCTCCGCGTAGAAGGCCCAGTGGGCCCAGGCGGCGAGGTCGAAGTCCGCGCCCAGCTCCCGGTTGATGCGGACCAGCAGGTTGCGATTGAAGGCCGCGGTGATCCCCGCCGCGTCGTTGTAGGCGGCGTCGAGGAGGGCCCGGTCCTTCTTGAGGTCCACCCCGATCAGCAGGAAGCCGCCGGGACCCACCAGATCCGCCACCGCCGCCAGGAAGTCGACGGCCGCGGGCGGGTCGAAGTTGCCGATGCTGGAGCCCGGGAAGAAGGCGACCCGCGGCCCTTCGGGGACGCTGGCCGGCAGCTCCAGGAGGCGGGTGAAATCCGTGCAGGCGGCGTGCACCTCCAGCCAGGGGAACTCGGCCGCTACCTGCTCGGCCGCGAGCCACAGGTGCTCCCGGGAGATGTCCATGGGGACATAGGCGCAGGGGCGCAGGCCCTCCAGCAGGATGCGGACCTTGGCGCAGCTCCCGCCCCCCGGCTCCACCAGGAGGCTTCCCGTGCCGACGCGCCGCGCGATCTCCGGGGCTTGGGTGCGCAGGATCTGAAGCTCGGTGCGGGTGGGGTAGTACTCCGGGGTCTGGGTGATGGCGTCGAAGAGCCGGGAGCCCTCGGCGTCGTAGAAGAACTTGGGCGGGATGGACCTGGGCCGCCGCCGCAGCCCAGCCAGCACCTCCGCGGCGAGATCCGCCGGCGTCGGGTGCAGGTCGTGGAGCTCGATGGTTCCCTTCATGGCGCGCAGGTCCGGAACCCGGCGAAAACGTCGTTGCGCTCCGGTCCGTAGTAGTTGCGCCAGGTGTTGCGGATGAGGCGACCGCGGGTGGCCCAGCAGCCCCCCCGCAGGACCCGTGTGGTGCCGAAGAGGGGCTGGGAGTAATCCTGATACATGTCGGGCACGAAGCCGGGGTAGGGGCCGAAGGTGGTGTCCGTCCACTCCCAGCCGTTGCCGATCAACTGCCGGCAGCCGAAGGCGCTGTCGCCGGCGGGGAGGGCCCCCACGTCGATGGTCCCCAGGGCGTCGCCATCGAGGTTGGCGCGTTCCGGTGTCGTCGGTGCGTCGCCCCAGGGGTAGCGGCGCTTGGTGGGTGCGAGGGAGCGGCCATCCGCGCTCGGCTCCCCGGCGGCCGCGACCTCCCACTCGACCTCCGTGGGCAGACGCCGACCCGCCCAGCGGCAATAGGCCCGGGCCTCGTACCAGTTGACGTGGATGACGGCCGCATCGGGCGGCAGGGGGACCCAGCGGTCGAAGCGCCGCAGCTCCCAGCCGTCCGCCCCCCGGCGCCAGTAGACCGGGTGCTCGGCGCCCGCCTGCTGTCGCCAAGCCCAGCCCTCCGGGTCCCAAAGCTCCCTTCGGCGGTAGCCGCCGTCGTCGATGAAGGCGGCGTAGTCGCCGTTGCTCACCGCCGCCCGGGCGATGCGGAAGGGGGCGACCTCCACCGGGTGGGCCCACTTCTCGTTGTCGAAGCAGAACCCGTCCTCCTCCCGGGCCCCGAGCCAGAAGGTACCGCCTGGGATCTGCGCATCTCCGGCCAGGCTACCGGCGCGCCAGGCTGGACTGGGTCCCGTGCCGATGGCCGGCGCTGGATAGGCCAGGGTCTGGCGGGTGTAGGTGAAGGCCTCGGTGTGCATGTCCTCGTGGAAGACGGCGTACTGGACCAGATAGTCCCGCCGCGCATCCTGCTGGCCGTTCAGGAGGCTTGAGCACACCCGCTCCAGCACCCCCTGCATATAGGCCAGGGTCTCGGACAGCTCCGGCAGGGGCAGGTCCCAGCGGGCGTCGTGGGGGATGCTGATGGAGTCGTAGAGCCGATCCACGTCCGGCCGACCCGGGGCCTCCCCGCCATGCTGGCGCAGCACCCAGTGCTCGTAGAAGTAGGCCGCATGTCCGATCTCCCAGCGCAGGGGGTTCACGATCGGGAGCCGGGGGCCCATGAGCTGCGCCTGGTCCAGGCCCTGGATCAGGGCCAGGGTCCGGGCCCGGGCGTCCTCGACCTGGGCGATAAGCTGCTCGGGGGTGGTTTGATGCATGGACTCTCCTTCGGGGCTCATGGTGACAATTCGCGCCGGTCCTGTCACCGGGACTTGGCATGAGCGTGCGCCTTCACCACACTGCCACGATGCGCATCCGACTCATCACCCCGGCGCCGCCGCGCTCGCGCACCGGCAATCGGACCACGGCGGCCCGCTGGGCGGCCATCCTGCGGCGGCTCGGCCACCGGGTCGAGGTCTCGGTGGATTACCAGGGCGAGCCCGCCGACCTGATGGTCGCGCTGCACGCCTGGCGCAGCGCCACGGCCATCGCCCGCTTCGCCGAGGATTGCCCCGGATGCCCGCTGGTGGTGGCCCTGACAGGGACCGACGCCTACCGCTTCATCCATAGCCACCCGGAGGAGACCCTGCGCTCGATCGCCCTCGCCGATCGCTTGGTCGGGCTGCACCGGTGCATCGCCGACACGGTGCCAGCGGAGCACCGCGCCAAGGTGCGGGTCATCTATCAGTCCGCCCTGCCCATCCCGCGGCGGGCCCCCGCGCGGCGTGCCTTCCGCGTGTGCGTGGCCGGCCATCTTCGCGACGAGAAGGATCCCCTGCGTCCCGCCTATGCGGTGCGCGACCTGCCGCCCGGGAGCCGTCTGCGGGTGGATCAGTTCGGCATGGCCCACAGCCCCGAGTGGGCCGCGGCCGCCGCCGCGGAGATGGCCGCCAATCCGCGCTACCGCTGGCATGGGGAGGTGGCGCCTGGGCGGCTGCGCCGGGCCTATGGCAGCGCCCATCTGCTGGTCCTCCCCTCACGGATGGAAGGTGGGGCCAACGTGATCTCGGAGGCGGTGGTGGCCGGGCTGCCGGTGGTCGCCTCCCGGATCCCCGGCTCAATCGGGCTCCTCGGGAAGGAGTATCCCGGATTCTACCCCGTGGAGGATACGCAAGCCTTGCGGGCCCTGCTGCTGCGCGCCGAGTCGGATCTGGCCTTTTACGGCCGTCTGGAGTCCGCGTGCGCGGCCTGCCGCGACCTCTTTTTGCCCGAGCGGGAGCGGGCGGGTTGGGAGGACCTGCTCCGCGAGCTCACCACCTGAGACACGGATTCATCGGCCATCCTGGCCGAAAATCATCACGGGGCTCCTGCCCCGCGCCCCCTGTCAGCGCAGCCCGCGGGCCTCCACATCGCCTTCCTGCATCACCTGGCGCACCATGGGGATGGTGGGCCGACGCTGCTCCCGCAGGCTGGTGCTGTCGAGCCGGGCCACCAGCTCCACCAGGGACCCGGGGTCACGGGGGTGAAAGGTCATCACGTAGCGAACCACCTCCGGGGCCAGCGTCAGCCCGCGGCGCCGGGCGGTCTCGGCCAGCAGCCGTTCGCAGTCCAGCTCGCTCAGGCCGAGCAGGCGATAGCGGGGTCCCCACTGGAGGCGGGATACCAGGTCGGGCAGGTCGAAGGCCAGCTCGTCGGGGGCCGAAGCCGCCGCGGTCAGCAGGGAGCGACCACGCTCCCGAAGCCGGTTGAAGAGGTCGAACAGGGCGTGCTCCCATGCCAGGTCGCCGCGGATCCGATCCAGGTCGTCCACCGCCACCAGATCGAGCCGCTCCAGGTCCTCCAAGAGCTCCGGTGCCAGGCCGGCCCCCCCCAGGGGGACATACAGGGCCTGACGGCCCGCCTCGCCCGCGGCCCGACAGGCGGCCTGCAGCAGGTGGGTCTTGCCGGTGCCGGGGTGCCCAAACAGGAACAAGAAGGGCTCGCCACGACCGGCGGCGCTGGCGGTGACGGCAGCCACGGCCTCGCCGTTCGGACCCGGGAGGTATTCCTCCAGGGTCGGCTCGCGGACGCGCTCGATGGGCAGGCTGAGCTGCCGGGGGGACTCGGCCAAGGTCTGCCTGGTGGACGCCTTCAAGCGGTCGGCCGGGCCAGGGCCAGGGCCGACTCGCCCAGCCGTTTGCCCAAGACCAGGCACAGGCGCCGCTCCTCCTCGGTCAGCGGCAGGTCGCTGTCCGGACCGGCCAGGTGGGACGGGCCATAGGGGGTACCCCCGCTGCGGGTTCGGATCAGGTCGGGCTCGCTGTAGGGTAGGCCCAGGACCAGCATGCCGTGGTGGAGCAAGGGCAGCATCATGCTGAGCAGGGTGGCCTCCTGGCCCCCGTGGAGGCTGGAGGTCGAGGTGAAGACGCCGGCGGGTTTTCCCGCCAGGGTCCCGCTTAGCCACAGGCCGCTGGTGCCGTCCAGGAAATACTTGAGCGGAGCCGCCATGTTGCCGAAGCGGGTGGGACTCCCGAGCGCGAGTCCCGCGCACTGGCGCAGATCATCCAGGGTGGCGTAAGGCGCCCCGGAGGATGGGATGCCGTCCTCCACCGCCTCGCAGACGGTTGAGACCGCTGGGACCGTGCGCAGCCGCGCCTCCAGACCTGAGACCGACTCGACGCCGCGGGCCACCTGGCGGGCCATCTCGGCGGTGGCACCGTAGCGGCTGTAGTAGAGGACCAGGACGTAGGCCATGGCGGAATCGCTCCCAGTGGCAGATCAGATCAGCTCCAACACCCGCTCGGGCGGGCGCCCCAGGATTGCCTTGCCGTCCTTGATCACGATGGGCCGCTCGATCAGGCGGGGGTGCGACACCATGGCGGCGATCAGGGCCTCCCGGGACAGGGAGGGGTCATCCAGCCCGAGCTCCTGGTACTCGGGCTCCTTGCGGCGCATCAGCTCCCGGGGCTCGAGCCCCAGGAGCCTCAGGAGCTCGTCCAGGGTCCGGGCGTCCGGGGGGGTCTCCAGGTAGCGCACCACCTGGGGCTCGAGCCCCCGCTCCTCGATCAGCTTGAGGGCCTGCCGGGACTTGCTGCAACGGGGGTTGTGGTAGATGGTCAGGGCCATGGGGTCACCTCCAGGGGGCGTTAGTCTACCAGCCCGGGTCCCGGCCGCGCGCGCCGCCACGTTGAAACCCGGCCGGGATGCCGCGAGAATCGGCGCTCGCGATGTTCCTGCAACCTCAAGCCTATCGGGCTCCGAATCCGGACGCCCGAGGAGAGCCCCAGATGCGCCACCCTTCGCCCATGAAGAGACTTGGATCCCTCACCCTCCTGTCGCTCCTGCTGCTGGTCGCCCTCCCTGGTGCGGCGGAGCCGCGGGACCCGGGCCAGTTCTTCTTCGACCAGACCTTCGGCGACTTCCAGGAGGAGCTCGCGCGGGCCAAGGAGGAGGGCAAGAAGGGTGTACTCCTCATGTTTGAGATGGACGAGTGTCCCTTCTGCCACCGCATGAAGACCACGGTCCTCAACCAGCCGCCGATCCAGGACTACTTCAAGCAGAACTTCCTGATCTTCCCCGTGGATGTGGAAGGGGACGTGGAGATCACGGACTTCAAGGGCACCCACATGCCCCAGAAGGACTTCGCCCTCAAGGAGCATCGGGTGCGGGCGACCCCCGTATTTGCCTTCTTCGACCTGGAGGGGAACCTGGTGAGCAAGTACATCGGCGCCACCCGGGATGCGGAGGAGTTCCAGTGGCTGGGCGAATACGTGGTGGAGGGGCGCTACCAGGAGCTGCCGTTCCCCAAGTACAAGCGCGAGCGCCAGGCGGCCGCTGGACAATGACAGCGCGGGGGTGCCGGAATTCAGGGTTACGGACGCGTCTTCGGGAGGGCGTGGGATGAGCGATGAACAACGGGAGCATCGGGTCTGCTACCGCTGCGTGGTGGGTGGGCGCGTGCAGGGGGTGTTCTTCCGGGCCTCCACCCGGGAGCAGGCGGTGCGGCTCGGGGTGACGGGCCATGCCCGCAATCTGCCCGACGGTCAGGTGGAGGTGCTGGTCTGTGGTGAGCCCCAGGCGGTGGCCCAACTGCGCGATTGGCTGCGGGTGGGGCCGCCCCAGGCGGCGGTGAGCGTGGTGGCCTGCGAGCCCCTGGACTACCGGCCGTTGCACGACTTCTCCGTGGATTGAGGCCCGGCGCTGCGCCTGCCTCCACTCACCGACGGCCGCATCCTGCGCCGCTACCAGCGCTTTCTGGCGGACGTGGAGCTGCCGGACGGCCAGATCGTGGTGGCCCATTGCCCCAACACCGGCACCATGGCCACCTGCTGGGCCCCCGGCGCCCGGGTCCAGTTGAGCCACAGCGCCAACCCCGCGCGCAAGCTCCCCTGGACCCTGGAGCGGGTGGACATGGGCGGGGGCTGGATCGGGGTGAACACGGCCCGCCCGAACCAGGTCATCGCCGAAGCCATCGCCGCGGGGCACATCGCCCCCTTGGTGGGCTATGGGCACCTGCGTCGGGAGCTGCCCTATGCGCCACCGGGGCTGCCCCGGGGTCGCATCGACATCGGATTGTCGGCCGGGACCCGACCGGACGCCCTGGTGGAGGTGAAGAACGTGACCCTGCTGGACCAGGGCGCGCTGCGCTTCCCCGACGCGGTGAGCGAGCGGGGCCGCCGGCACCTGGACCTGCTCCTGGCGGCGGTTCGCTCCGGCCTGCGCGGGGTCATCCTGTTCGCCGCCAACCGGGCCGAGGGCGAGCGGGTGGGTCCGGCCTGGTCCGTGGACCCGGCCTATGCCAGACGCCTGCTCGAGGTGGTCGCGGCCGGGGTTGAGGCCCTGGCGGTGCGGTTGGTCCACGCAGCGGATGGCATCGAGACCGGAGAGCTTCTCCCGGTGGATCTGGGCTTGCCCGGCACGGGGCCCTCGCCCCGCCCCCGACCTCAATAGCCGTTAGAGGCGGCGTTGGGTCGCTCGGGATAGGCGGCCAGCCGCCGGACCCAGGTCTCCAGTCGACCGTCCGCATAGAGCAGGAGCTCGCGGTAGCCCGGGGGGCGGGTATCCAGGGCGAAGTCCTCGCTCTCGGGCAGGAACTGCACGCAGGTGGAGGGGGCCCCAAGGATGTGGTAGCCCCCGTGCTCCGCGACGAACTCCTGGTGGATATGGCCGAACACCAGGGCCCTGACGTTGGGGTGGCGGTCGCAAACCGCGATCAGCTCCGCGCCGTTCGCCACGTCCATGGTATCCATCCAGGCGCTGTGGACCGAGGTCGGGTGCTGGTGGAGGAACACCAGGCTGGGTGATGGATTCCCGCTGAGCAGGCGGTCCAACTGCGCGAGCTGGTCGTCCTCCAGGTGTCCTCCCTCCTCCCCGGGGCGGGTCGAGTCCAGGAACAGCAGGTTCCAGCGACCCAGCCGGCGACTGGCCACAGGGTCTAGCGCGGCGGCCCCCAGCCACTGGGTCATCAGCTCCGGCTGGTCATGGTTTCCCGGTATGCAGTAGCAGGGCAGGCCCGTGGCCTCCAGGACCCCCTGCAGGTAGGCATAGGCCTCCGCCGTCTCGTCATGCACCAGGTCCCCGGTCATGACCAGCGCATCCGGGCGCGGGCCGGTGCCGAGCGCCAGGGCCAGAACGGCCAGGAAGCTGTCGCGGGTGGTCAGACCCAACAGCTTGCCCCGGGGGTCCGCGAACAGATGGGAATCCGTGATCTGGACCAGGCGCAGGGGCCGGGGACCGTCCTGGCCGGCGCGTGGATGGGTGGGGCGGCCAGGGCTCATGCTCGTTGCGTCGCGGCTCGTCATGGATCGGCAGGGACCGGGGCTCCGTGGCGGGAGGCAGGCAGCGGTGTGCCGCTGGCTTGCGCCGAGTTTCTATCAGGTCCCCCGTCACCCGCCCGGATCGAGTTCACAGAGCGGCGCCCGGGCGGGCACGCCCCGAGGCCGGAGTGGCCGAGGGCGCGAGCAGCCGGTCACGGAACGGCTGGCCCCTGTGCCAGCAACGCCGCCGCCCCCATATCCCCCGCCATGACCCTGAACGAGTTGCGCTATGTGGTGGCGGTCGCCCGCGAACGGCACTTCGGGAGGGCCGCCGACGCCTGCTTCGTGAGCCAGCCGACCCTTTCGGTGGCGGTGCGCAAGCTCGAGAACGAGCTGGGGCTGAGCCTCTTCGAGCGGGGTCCGGGGGAGGTGACCGTCACCGCCGTGGGCCAGCGCATCGTGGAGCAGGCCCAACGGGTCCTGGAGGAGGCCGAGGGCATCCGGCGCCTCGCGCGCCAGGGCAAGGACCCCCTGGTCGGTCCCCTGCGGCTTGGGGCCATCTACACGGTCGGCCCCTATCTGCTGCCCCACCTGGTCCCCCTGGTGGCGCAGCGCGCGCCCGATATGCCGTTGATGATCGAGGAGAACTTCACCGCGGTCCTCGCCGAGCGGCTGAAGCGGGGAGATCTCGACCTGATCGTCATCTCGTTGCCCTTCGACGAGCCGGGCGTCGTCAGCCGTCCCCTCTATGACGAACGCTTCGTCGTGCTCCTGCCCACCAGCCACCCCTGGCAGGCACGCCCCAGCATCGACATCGAGGACCTCTCGGAGGAGAACGTCCTGCTCCTGGGCTCGGGCCATTGCTTTCGCGACCAGGTCCTCAAGGCCTGCCCCCGCTGCCTGCAGACGGACACCGCGAGCGGCGGCCTGCAGCGACGCTTCGAGGGTGGGTCCCTGGCGACCATCCGCTGCATGGTCGCCAGCGGGGTGGGGATCACGGTGCTGCCCTGCACCGCCACC
>JBLMWY010000250.1:0-6609 GCA_050257475.1 Bdellovibrio bacteriovorus | reverse complement strand
TCCGCGAGCCGTCACGGACCCTGGCCGCCCGGCGCTACTCCGGGCGCTGGAGCTGGGAGAACTATCGCGACAATGAGGTCGTGCTCCTCAAGGCGGTGCGGGCCGCCGGGCTGACCCCGGTCGGTCCCACCCTCTACGCCCGCTACAACGCACCCTTCGTCCCCTGGTTTCTACGCCGCAACGAGGTGCTCGTGGAGGTGCGGGACCACAGGGAGGGTGAATAGGCGAGCCGCCCTCGGGCCCGCGTGACCCGGATCTCAGCCCCTAAGCGGCGCGCCACTAGACTCTCCCGCAGCAGGTCTTAGGGCGAGGTAGAGGCCGATGCGTTGCCCGAAGTGCGGTGTGGACCAGCCGGATGGCGGCATCCTGTGCGCCCGCTGCGGCATCGTCTTCGAGAAGTATTACAAGTACCACCCGCGACCCGGAGACGTCCCCGCCGCGCCGTCGCTCCAGCGACCGGTGATCCCGGCGGCCCGGCCGGAGGACGACCGGGAGAGACGGCGGCCGGGGCTTCGGGACCTGTTGCTCCCGGCCACCCTCCGGGGCGCCTGGCCGAGCCTCGCCGGTCGGGGCCTGCTGTGGGTCGTGCTCGTGGGGTGGGGCCTGTCCCTCATCGTCTCATCGGTCGCCAGTGGCGCGGCCGGGGCCTCCTTCCTGCACCTGGTCAACCTGCCCTTCCACGAGTTCGGTCACCTGCTGTTCCGGCCCTTTGGCGAGCTGATGGCCGCCCTTGGGGGCACCCTGGGCCAGCTCCTGATGCCCGCCATCTGTGTCTGGGTGCTCCTGGTGCGCACCCGTGACCCCTTCGGCGCCTCGGTGGCGCTCTGGTGGCTGGGGGAGAGCTTCCTCGACATCGCCCCCTACATCGCCGATGCACGGGCGGGCGAGCTGCCCCTCCTAGGGGGTAACACGGGCCAATCCGCCCCTTACGGTTTCCATGACTGGCAGTTCATCCTCGGGGAGACGGGGCTTCTGCACCTGGACCAGACCCTGGCCCGGCTGAGCCACCTTGCCGGCAGCCTGATCATGCTCGCGGCGCTGGGCTGGGGGGCCGTGCTCCTTTGGCGGCACCTGCGCCAGCTTAGGGCCTAAGGCTGACGCCAGCGCGTGCCCGACGCGCGGGATGGGCCCTGGCCTGGCCTGGCCACGAGGACCCGGCTTTCGGTATGGTGTGGGTCTTGCCTGCCGGTAGACGCCCATGCCCGAAGAGTTGACACCCATCCTGCCCGGAACCCTGAGTGAGCGTCTGGCGCAGACCAGCACCCGCGCCCTGGCGCTCGGCGCCCTGCAGCCCATCGCCACCCGGGAGACCCGGATCGCGGACGGCGGCGTCACCTTCCTGGTGCGGCAGGTGGACAGCCTGGCGCGCAAGGCGGCCGAGCGGGCACGCCCGCGCCCTCCCGAGTCAGGGCGAGCCGAGCAGGCGAGCCCGTTTCTCCCTCCGGAGCCGGAGCTGGCGGTTGGGGCGCTCTCCGCGACCCATTTCGGGGTGCTGAACAAGTTCAACGTGCTCGACTCCCATCTGCTGATCGTGACCCGCCGGCTCGAGCACCAGGAGACCCTGCTGACCCTGGCGGACCTGGAGGCCCTGGCCCTCTGCCTCCGAGAGCTGGACGGACTCGGCTTCTACAACGGCGGTGCCGTCGCCGGGGCCAGCCAATCCCACAAGCACTTGCAGCTCGTGCCCTTGCCGCTGGACCAGGATGGGCCAGCCGTACCGATGGAGCCCCTGCTCGAGGCCGCCGACTCGGGCTCGACCGCCCTTCCCTTCCCCCATGCCTTCGCGCGACTGCCGAGCGACGGCGACACTGGGCCGAATCCGCTCGGTCTGCACCGACTCTATCTGGAGCTGCTGCGACGCATTGGGGTCCGCCCGGTCCCGGGGAGTGGGGGTCTGTGGCAGTCCGGCCCCTATAACCTGCTGGTCACCCGGCGCTGGATGCTGGCGGTCCCCCGGCGTGCCGAGCTGGTGGACGGCATCTCGGTGAACGCCTTGGGTTTCGCCGGGTCACTCTTCGTGAAGGATGCCGCCGGCCTGGCGGCGATCCGCCGCCGAGGCCCCATGGCCCTGCTCGGCGCGGCCGCCGGGTCCCAGGCGCCGGGCTAATCCCTCAAGATCCCTGCAAACGTCGCCGCGGGGCGCCCGACCCCTCGTCACCCCCAGGCACTCAGGAACCGAGCACGATGCGATTTTTGATCAAGTCCCTGGGCTGGCTGTTGTCCCTGGCGCTTCTGTCCGCCACGATCCTGGCCGCCCTCATATACCTGGACAGCCGCCCCCGGGTGCCCGAGGCGCGGACCCTGACCGGCGCGGAGCGCGCCTGGGCCGAAGGCTGGCTGCGCGCGGCACGACCCCAAGGCCCAAGGGAGGGGGATCCCGTCACCCTCACCCTGACGGAGGCGGAGGCCAACCTCCTGCTCGACTACCTGATCGACCGGCTGGGGGAGGGGCGGGCCCAGATACGGCTCGCGGAGGGCCGCGCTCAGATCGCCGCCTCCCTGGGGTTGCCCTGGGATGCCGAGGGACGCTTCCTCAACCTGGATCTCGAGCTCTCGGGGTCCGGGCGCCCGCCGCGTATCGAGCGTCTGAGGCTGGCGGGTCTCACCCTGCCCGAGACCCTCGCCAGAACCCTGGCCGAGCAGGCCCTGGACACCCTGGATCGGGGACAGGTGCTGCAGTCGCTGGTGATTGAGCCGGGACAGATCCGGGTAACCTATGCCTGGCATCCCGAAGGCGTCGCCACCCTGGGCCAGGGGCTGCTCTCCCCGGCCGGATGGGAGCGGATCCTGGAGTATCAGGAGCTGATCTGGAGCCAGACCGCGACCGCGCCCAAGGGCGGGCAGATCCAACTGGCGGGGCTCCTCTCGCGCCTGCTCGCGGAGGCCGGCGACCGCTCCCGGGCGGGCGACCCGGTGGCGGAGAACCGGGCCGCGATCCTGGCCCTGGCGGCCTATGTCAACCGCCGCACCCTACCCGATCCCTCCCAGGTCCGGGGTCCTGGCGCGGAGCCAAGTCCCCAGGCGCCCGCCTTCCACCCCGTGCGGCTGCGGGGGCGTGCCGACCTCGCGCAGCACTTCATGACCTCCGCGGCCATCGCTACCCAGGGGGGCGATGCCCTCTCGGAGCTCTTGGGGCTCTACAAGGAGATCGCCGACGCGCGGGGCGGAAGCGGCTTTAGCTTCGCGGACCTGGCCGCTGACCGGGCCGGCAACCGTTTTGCCCTCAGTGCCGCAGGCGACCCCGAGGGGGCCAGGATGGTCCAGGAGCTGGCGCGGCAAGGCCTTGCGGAGGGCGACTTCATGCCCGCCACCGATGGACTCCCCGAGGGCCTTGATCGGGACGCCCTCACCGCCGGGCTCGCTGACCACCAGAACCCGGCGTACCGCCGCCTGGCCAATCAGATCGAGCGCACCATCGATGCCCTGCCGATGCATCGCGGGTCGGGGCGCTAGATCCGTCAAGTCGTCTCGGCCGCCCCCGCCAGAGCGTCCAGGAAGGCCCCGCGCGCTATCACCAGGACCCCATCGAGACGCGCTGCCAGATCCCCGTCGCCCTCGCCGGGCGGATACAGGGCAGACCTCAGGGCCCCCTCGTAGGCGTCCAGGGCCTTCCGAATGGGCTCCGGCAATCCTGGCGCGCCAACGCCACTCACCGCAGGGAAACCGGTTGGTGGAAAGGAGACCAGGGCCGAACGGGGAATCAGCCGAGTCTCCGCATCCTGCTCCCGCCGGGCGGTGAGGGGCCCGACCTTCACGTAGGGCTCACCCTGGTAGATCAAGCGCTGACCCAAGGGGACCTGGGAAAACTTCATCGTTGACTCCGGTTGCGCGAAAGGACCCGGGGCCTGTCGAGGATACCGCCGAGCGGGGGCCGACGGCGTCAGGGCGTCCGTGCCACCGCCCACACGGCGATGCGCTCCGCCCCCGCCCGCCGCAGGACCCGAGCCAGCTCCTCCACCGTGCTGCCGGTCGTCACCACATCGTCGACGATGGCTAGGTGGCGCCAGCCGAGGGGCGACCGCGCGCGGAAGGCACCGCGGATGTTGTGCCGCCGCTTGGCCTCGTCCAGCCCCGCTTGGGGCAAGGTGGCCAGGATGCGCTCGCAGCACCCGTCGTCCATCGGCAAGGCCAAGACGCGGCCGAGGACCCGGGCGATCTCCAGGGCCTGATTGTAGCCACGCTCGGCCAGCCGGGCCCGATGCAGGGGCACCGGCACCAGAACCTCCGGCAGGGGCTCACCGGCGCCGCGCACCGCCTCCGCCAGCACCTGACCCAGCAGCCGTGCGGCGTTCAGGCGTCCGCGAAACTTGGCCGCCCCCACCAGGGCGGGCACCGGCGTGGCGTAGCGCAGGGCAGCGATGCAGCGGTCGTAGCGCGGGGCACGCCGCTGGCAGGAGCCGCACAGGAGCCCTGGGTAGCCAGTCCCATCGAGGGGCAGCGCACAGCGAGCACAGGCATGGCGGTTCCAGGGCAGCTCCGCCGCGCAGCCAGCACACAGGTCCAGGTCCCCCACCCCGGGCGCCCCGCAGAGCATGCAGGTCGGTGGGAACAAGGCGTGGAGGACGGGCCTGAGCCTCATGAAGCTGGGTCATTCCACGGGTCGACTTGGCGCAAGGTTAGACCACGCCGGGGCTGACCCTCGCCCGACCCGGTGGGCGCCGGGTAAGATCTGCGCCTTCTGACCCTTGGGGATCCCGGCCATGCTGGAGTATGTCTTTTTCGAGAAGGAGCCGCGCGGGCGCTTTCAGTCCTTCCTGGACCAACAGGGTATCCCCTGGACCCTGGAGGCGGGCGACCCGGAATCCGTGGTGGTGGTCGACGACGCTCGGCTCGACGCGACCCTCGCGGAGCGGCTGGAGACGCTCTACGACGAGCTCTTCGCCCTGGAGCAGAGCCTGTTCGTGTCCGATAAGAAGGCCCCTCCACCGAAGGACAAGGGCCTGCCCCTGCGGCTGAAGGACGGAACCAGGCTGCGGGCGGACCTCCCCGAGGAGCTGGTCAAGCGCCTGCAGTCCGTCCTCAGCGCCGAGGAGCTCGACGCCATCGCGGACGCCATCGCCTGCGCCCTGGACGACGCCGAGGGAGAGGCCCGGGGCTGAGTCTCCCAATCGCCGCGGCGATCAGACTCCCCCCGGGCCTTGTCAACCGAGGCGGCGCCTTTTGGTTGACAAGGCCCCCAACCCCGATACGATGGGGCCATCGATCCGCCTCATCCGAGCCCCATCCTGCCCATGCCGTTCCCCCTGACGTTCCCCTCCGCCCAGCCCCTGCCGCGCCATGACTGGACCCTGGACGAGGTCGAGGAGCTGCTCGATCGGCCGCTGAATGACCTGCTCTTCGCGGCCCAGGGCGTCCATCGGGCCCATTTCGACCCCAACCGGGTGCAGGTCAGCACCCTGCTGAGCATCAAGACCGGGGCCTGCCCGGAGGACTGCGGCTACTGCTCCCAGAGCGCCCATCACGACACAGGGCTCCAGCGAGAGCGCCTGCTGCCGCTGGAGGAGGTGGTCACGGCGGCCCGCGCCGCGCGTGACCAGGGGGCGACCCGCTTCTGCATGGGGGCCGCCTGGCGCAACCCCACCGAAAAGAACCTGGACCAGGTCATCGCCATGGTGGAGGCGGTCCACGACCTGGGGCTCGAGACCTGCGTGACCCTGGGGATGCTCACCGGCCACCAGGCCCGGCGCCTCAAGGCGGCGGGGCTCGACTACTACAACCACAACCTGGATACCTCCCCCGAGTTCTACGGCCAGGTCATCAGCACCCGCACCTATCAGGAGCGCCTCGATACCCTGGGGCATGTGCGGGAGGTGGGCCTGAAGACCTGTAGCGGCGGCATCCTGGGCATGGGGGAGTCGCGCCGGGACCGGGCCTCCCTGCTGCTGCAGCTCGCCAACCTGCCCGCCCACCCGGAGTCGGTCCCCATCAACCTGCTGGTCCAGGTGGAGGGGACGCCGCTGTTCGGCACCGCGGCCCTGGACCCCCTGGAGTTCGTGCGCACCGTGGCCACCGCCCGCTGCCTGATGCCCCGCTCCTATGTGCGCCTGTCGGCCGGACGCTCCCAGATGAGCGACGAGCTCCAGGCCCTGTGCTATTTCGCGGGGGCCAACTCCATCTTCTACGGAGAGCGGCTCCTGACCACCCCCAACGCCGAGTCGGACCGGGATCGGGCCCTGTTCGAGCGCCTGGGCCTGGACTTCGAGGCCCTGGAGCCGAGCCGCGACGCCCCCGGAGCCTGCCACCGGGCACCGCTGGCGGGCGTCTAGGCCGGCCCATGTCCCCCGAGGAGCTGGCACCGGAGCTCAGCCGCCTGCGCACGGCGGGGCTCTACCGCCGCCGCCGGGTGCTGGGGGGCCCCCAGCAGCCCCGCTGCCTGGTGGACGGTCGCCCCATGCTCTCCTTCTGCAGCAACGACTACCTGGGCCTGGCGAATCACCCGGAGGTCGTCGCGGCCCTCTGTCGGGGGGCCGATCGCTGGGGGGTGGGGAGCGGGGCGGCCCACCTGGTCAACGGCCACGGCGCCGCCCACGAGGCCCTGGAGGAAGAGCTGGCGGACTTCACGGGGCGGCCCAGGGCGCTCCTCTTCTCCACCGGCTACATGGCGAACCT